>CAYRJS010000016.1:0-18794 GCA_964424535.1 uncultured Aquimonas sp. | reverse complement strand
CTGCCGACGACCGCACAGGACAGGGCCTGCTCCACGGCGGCTTTTTCGTGCGGTTGCCACCAGCTTTCGATGTCTTCGATGGGTGGCGGCACCTGGCCGATCTCGCCACGCCGCAGCTTGACGAACATCTGCTGCTGGGTGGTGAACAGGTAGCGGGCTTCGGCATCGGTATCGGCCACGATTACGTTCAAGCCGAGCATCGCCAGCGGCTTTTTGCAACGCGGTGAGGGGCGGAAGTTCTGGTGATAAGTGGCCAGGGCGCGTTCCAGTTCGCGCGGGGCAAAGTGGGAGGCAAAGGCATAGGGCAGGCCCAGCCTTGCCGCCATATCGGCACTGAACAGGCTCGATCCCAACAGCCAGACCGGCACTTCGATGCCGGCTCCGGGGATGGCCTGAACGGCCTGGCCTGGACGTGCCGGTTCAAAGTAGGCCAATAGCTCCTGCACATGGTGCGGGTATTCCTCGGCACCCTCAAAGTAACGGCGCAGGGCACGAGCGGTGGCTTGATCGGTGCCGGGCGCACGTCCCAAGCCCAGATCGATACGATCCGGATACAGGCTGGCGAGGGTGCCGAATTGTTCGGCAATCTGCAGCGGTGCATGGTTGGGCAGCATGACGCCGCCGGCCCCGACGCGAATGCGCTGGGTGGCGCCGGCGACATGGCCGATCAACACCGTCGTGGCGGCACTGGCGATGGCCGGGAGGTTGTGGTGTTCGGCCAGCCAGTAACGGTGATAACCGGCACGATCGGCGGCCTGAGCCAGTTCCCGGGTGTGACGGAAGGATTCGCCCGCGTTGCTCCCAACCGGGATAGGCGCCAGATCAAGGATGGAAACGGGAATCATTGTGGCAGGTATCCGAGTGGGCGATCAACGCCGGTACAAAGCGGCATTGAGGCAAGAAAAGACACTGACGATGAACCAGCCAAACGGCAGCAGGCTGAAGGTCACCAACCAGGTAATGGCAAAGCCGATGCAGGCCAGCACAAACCAGAAGATGGCAGCCATGAACCGGCCTTGCACGAGTTGCCCCAGGCCGGGGATGAAGAGGCTGCAGATGGCGGCAATCACGTTGCCGGCACTGCCTTGTCCGTTGCTGCTCATGGCGGTCTCCTGATGCGGGGTTGACGGGCTCTCAATGACGTTGCGGATCATGGCGTGTGACACACGACTCTTGTCTCGCGCACCAAACCACGGGGTACCATATCGGGGCGCGGTTGGCTGAATACCAGTCCGGCGTCACTGTCGGACAAATCCATGGCCGGATTCGATTTATTTTTGTCAGACCGCAAACACCGTCAGGCACTCTCGACAAGGCGCAGGCGAAACGATGTCCGCACTTTCTGCACGCAGTGACCGTTGGCAATTCTTGCGTCCGTATCTGGCTTTGCTCTGGGGCGAGCGGCCACTGAGCGCGCTGTTGCTGGTGTGGCCTGCTGCATGTGGGCTTTGGCTTGCCAGCAACGGCGTGCCTTCCTGGCGTTTGTTGCTGGGTTTTGCCTTGGGTCTGTTGCTGGCGCAGGCAGCGCTTGTGCTGGGGCAGTCGCTTGCATCGCCAGAATCGGTTGCGCCTTCACAACGGCAGCGCTGGATCATGCTGGCGATTGTGTTGCTGCTACTGATGGGCTTGTTCGCCCTGGGTGACGCGGTCACATTCCAGGCCGGATTGCTCGGTCTTGGCATCTGGGCACTGGGACCGCTGGTTCGGCGTTTCAGTTATCTGGGTGAAATCCATCAGGGCGTAGTGTTTGCCTGGGGCGTGGTTATGGCTTTTGCCTGCGCCAGCGATGAACCCCTGCAGCCGCAAATGGGCCTGGCCGCCCTGGCCAGCATGGTGTGGGCGGCGAGCAGCAGCGTGTGGTGGACGATGGCCACACGTTCTCGCGATCTGGCCGCAGACAAACGCACCACCGCCATCTTGCTGGGCGATATGGACCGGGTGGCACAGGCCGTGTTGCTGTTGGGTGCGCTGGCTGCCTGGGGTTTGTTGGGAGATCAGGGTGAACTGGGTTTCCTGTTCCTTATCGGTCTGGGCCTGGCCGCGCTGTTGTTGGCCTGGGCGTGGTGGCAGAGCCGGGGCCGTCACTCCATTACTTATAGCCGTGCCGGTGATTTGACGGCCTGGGCGGGTGGGCTGGTTTTTCTTGGAATGGTGTTGGCGTTGGTTTGACCTGTCGGAACGTCGGCCACGTAGGCCGACCTACGGGGAGCTGCGTCTGCTGCGTAGAGCCTGCCCCGGACTTGATTCGGGGGCCGACCTATAAGCCGTGGTAGGTTGGGGCTACGTCCCCGACGAATTGTTCTGGGTCAACGCTCGGAATGCCCGCTGTCGTAGCCATCGCGACGGGGAAACAGGGCTGGGCGGACCAGTTCGACGAAGGCCCGCGCCTGGGGTGAGAGGTATTTGCCTTTGCGGATCACCACGCCGTAACTGCGGGGCGGGAAATAGGCGCGCAAGTTGCGTACGGCCAGGCGCTCGTGGTCGGATTCGGTGATGCAGATGCCGGTAACGATGGAAATGCCCAAGCCCATGGCGACGTACTGCTTGATGATTTCCCAGCCACCGACTTCCAGGGCCACGGTGTAGGGCACCCGGCGCTGCTGGAACACCAGATCAACCAGGCGATAGGTAGTCAGGCGTTGGGGCGGCAGGATCAGGCCATACGGCGACAGATGCTCCAGGGTCAACGGATGCGCCGCCGTGAGCGGATGATCCAGTGGGGTAATCAACATCGGGTCGAAACTGCTCACCGGGGCGTAGTCGAGATCGGTGGGCACATCCAGCATCGAGCCCACGGCCAGGTCCACGTCGTCGGAACGGATCAGGGCCAGGCCGTCCTTGCCGGTGACGTTGTGCAGCTTGAGCTGAACCTGGGGATGGGCCTCGCGGAAGGCCTCGACGAAGGGCGGCAGGAAATACAGGATGGTGGAACTGCCGGCGGCGATATTGAGCTCGCCGGCGGTCATGCCACGCAGGCGGGTGCGGAACTCGCCTTCAAGCCCATCGACGCCATCCATCAGCGGTTCGGCCAGCTCGAACAGCACCTCGCCCTCGGGTGTAAGGCTCAATCGGCGACCTTGGCGATCGAACAATTTCACGCCCAATTCGTCTTCCAGCGCCCGCAATTGCAGGCTTACCGCCGGCTGGCTGAGATACAGGGCCTCGGCAGCACGGGTCACCGAGCCCAGCCGTGCGGCCTGGCAAAAAGCTCGTAACTGCTTGAGTCGACTGCCTTTGTAGTAGAAACGCTGGTCCGGGTTCGACATGGGAAATCCGGGGTTTGAGTCTCATATTTGAAATGTTAATGAAATCCATTGAAACATTTGTCTTGGCAAAGCTGCAAGAGCGCGCCACCTTTGAACCATTCTTCGCTGCACCGCAACAAGAGGCGTCTGATGGCTGACATGACATTCCACTCCAGCATTGCCCTGACCGGGCAGTCGATTTCCGGCCAGGACGAGGTGCTGAGCGCACCCGTTCTGGATCTGCTGGCCGAGTTGCACCGCCGCTTCAATCCCCGTCGTCTGGAGCTGATGGCCGCACGCAAGACGCGCCAGGCTCGCCTGGATGCTGGCGGCTTGCCAGACTTCCGTTCCGATACCCGTTCGATCCGCGAATCCGACTGGCGCGTGGCACCCATCCCGGCGGCGCTGCAGGATCGGCGTGTGGAGATCACCGGCCCGGTCGATCGCAAGATGATCATCAATGCCCTGAACTCGGACGCCAAGGTGTTCATGGCCGACTTCGAGGATTCCACCAGCCCGACCTGGGCCAATCTGATCGAGGGCCAGATCAACCTGCGCGATGCCGTGGCCGGCAACATCGAATTCACCGCCGACAATGGCAAGCACTACGCCTTGCGCGCCGATGCCGGCACCGTGCTGATGGTGCGCCCGCGCGGCTGGCACCTGACGGAAAAGCACCTGTGCATCGAGGGCGAGCGCAGCAGCGCCGGTCTGTTCGACCTGGCCGTGTTCGCCTTCCATAACGCCGTCGCCCTGCACACCCGCCAGCGGGGGCCGTATTTCTACCTGCCCAAATTGCAGTCGATGGAAGAAGCCGCGCTGTGGGATGAGGTGATGGCTTTCCTCGAAGTGCGTCTGGGCCTGCCGATCGGCACCATGAAGGTCACCGTGCTGATCGAAACCCTGCCGGCGGTGTTCGAGATGGATGAAATCCTGCACGCCCTGCGCGGGCGCATCGTCGGCCTCAACTGCGGACGTTGGGATTACATCTTTTCCTATATCAAGACCTTTCGCCACCACCCCGACAAGGTTCTACCCGAGCGCGGCCAGGTCGGTATGGGGGTGCCTTTCCTGAGCCACTACTCGCAACTTTTGATCAAGACCTGCCACCGCCGCGGCGCTTTCGCCATGGGCGGCATGGCCGCACAGATTCCCATCAACCACGATCCCGAGGCCAACGCCAAGGCCCTGGACAAGGTGCGCACCGACAAGCTGCGCGAGGCCAAAAACGGCCACGATGGCACCTGGGTGGCGCACCCGGCCCTGATCCCGGTAGCGCAGGCGGCGTTTGATGAAATCATGCGCGGCCCGAACAACCTCGAGGTAACCCGCGAGGATGTCATCGCCAATCGTGACACCTTGATTGCACCCAGCGGCGGCACTATCACCCGCGCCGGTTTCCAGGCCAATGTCGATGTCTGCGTGCGCTACCTTGCGGCCTGGCTGGGTGGCCTGGGCTGCGTGCCGATCGACCATCTGATGGAAGACGCCGCCACCGCCGAAATCAGCCGCGCCCAGTTGTGGCAATGGCTGCACGTGGGCGAACAGACCTTCGACGATGGTGCCGCCATCGACCTGGCCTGGTTCGACACGGTCCTGGCCCGCGTACCCCAACGCCTGCCGCAATCTGGTCTGCCCGGTCAGGACAAGATCCCCGAAGCCATGCAGATGCTGGCCGAACTCACCCACGCCGAAGACCTGGCCGAATTTCTTACCTTGCCGGCGTATGAGCGACTTTGAAGTCGCGTGATTCGGGATTCGTAAATTCGTGATTCGCAAGAGCGAACCCGATCCTGCCGCCACAACCTTGATGCTTTTTCCAATCACCAATCACCAATCACGGAGACATCCATGACCACCCGTCAGCAACAAATCACCGAACTTGAAACCCAGTGGCAAAAAGATCCGCGCTGGAGTCTGGTCAAGCGGCCTTACAGTGCGACCGACGTGGTGCGTCTGCGCGGCAGCGTGCAGCCTGAGCACACCTTGGCCAAGCGCGGGGCCGAGCAGCTCTGGAAGCTGGTCAATGGCAGCTCGAAGAAGGGTTACGTCAACGCCTTTGGTGCGATCAGCGCGGGCCAGGCCATGCAGCAGGCCAAGGCCGGGCTGGAAGCGGTGTACCTGTCCGGCTGGCAGGTCGCAGCCGATGGCAACACTTCGGAAACCATGTACCCGGATCAGTCGCTGTATGCCTACGACTCGGTGCCGACCATGGTCCGGCGCATCAACAACACCTTCCAGCGTGCCGACGAGATCCAGTGGAAAGCGATCTGCGATGGCAAGCTCGATGAAAACAGCGCCATCGACTATTTCCTGCCCATCGTGGCTGATGCCGAAGCCGGTTTTGGCGGCGTGCTCAACGCCTACGAGCTGATGAAGAACATGATCGTGGCCGGGGCCTCGGGCGTGCACTTCGAAGACCAGCTCGCAGCGGTGAAAAAGTGCGGCCATATGGGCGGCAAGGTGCTGGTGCCGACCGCCGAGGCAATCCAGAAACTGGTCGCCGCACGTCTGGCCTCCGACGTGCTCGGTGTGCCGACCCTGATCCTGGCCCGCACCGATGCTGAAGCGGCCAACCTCATCACCTCGGATTTTGACGCCAACGACAAGCCTTTCATTACCGGCGAGCGCACCGCCGAAGGTTTCTATCGGGTCAAGAACGGTCTGGAACAGGCCATCAGCCGGGGCGTCGCCTATGCTCCGTACGCCGATCTGGTGTGGTGTGAAACCGGCACCCCGGATCTGGGTTTTGCGCGTGAATTTGCCCAGGCCGTGCTGGCCAAGAATCCCGGCAAGCTCTTGGCCTACAACTGCTCGCCCAGCTTCAACTGGAAGAAGAACCTCGACGATGCCACCATCGCCCGCTTCCAGGACGAGCTGTCGGCACTGGGCTACAAGTTCCAGTTCATCACCCTGGCCGGCATCCACATCAACTGGTTCAACACCTTCAAGTTCGCCCACGACTACGCCCAGGGCGAAGGCATGCGCCACTACGTCGAACAGGTGCAGGAACCGGAATTCGCCGCGCGCGAGGAAGGCTACACCTTCGTTTCCCACCAGCAGGAAGTGGGCGCCGGCTACTTTGATGATGTCACCACCGTGATCCAGGGTGGCGCCTCCAGCGTTACCGCCCTGACCGGCTCCACCGAAGAAGCCCAGTTCTACGACGACAAGAAAAAGGACGCCGCGTAAGCCGGTATCCGTGCCATGCCCCCATTGCCCCTGGTTCCAAGGGGCAATGGGGCACTTTCCACGCTTGCAACAGGACAACCACGACCGGTTTTGACGGCAGAACCTACCCATCGAACCTTGTGTTTGTCTGGGAAATGCCCATCGGTTATGGTGGCCCGTGGCAAGACGGGGGTGTGGCTTTGGCACGATGGAAGACCGGTATCCCAGACAGTTCCGAGCTTCGTGCAGCCAAACGCGAAGCCGTGCTCTGGGAAGCGTCCGCATCATTTTGCAAAAACGGGTATCACGGCACCTCGCTTGAGGACATCGCTGGCAGACTCAACGTCACCAAACCGGCGCTTTACTACTACTTCCCCAACAAGCAGGCGATGCTCAAGGCCTGTTTTGACCAGGCCATGGAGTCCGCCTTCAAAAGCCTTGACCGGGCTCGTCAGGAAGGTGGCAACGGACGTGAAAAACTCAGATTCGCGCTTGCCGAATTGCTTGATTACTTCATGGACGGACACAGCGTTGCCGTAGCCGTGCTTGAAGAGGGCTCGCTGCCACCGGAAGCCGTTCGTAGCGTAAAAAACGAACGACGACGCTTCGAACATGCATTGCGCGATTTTGTTGTCGAGGGCATCCGCGACGGCAGCATTGTGCCCTGCGATCCGAAGTCTGCGATCTTGACCCTGCTTGGCGCGCTGAGCTGGATTCCGCGCTGGTACACACCCGATGGCGCCTGGTCAAAAGCCCAGACCAAGACCCTGATGGGGGACTTGCTGGAGCGCATGATCAGCAGCGAACCGGCATCGGCATTGCCCACAGGCCAGACTGCCAACCCGGATATGTGATGCTACGACAAGGAAAAGCGTGCGCTGCGGCGCACGCAAGCAGATGGATTCATGTCCTTATTGAACGTTGGGTAAAAATATTGTTCAATTGGTAAATCTCTCGCACAGGCACCTCAACGATCAATCTTTCCATGAACCCGGTCAGCTGCCCGGCTGCGTCCACCGCGCAAGGTTTGCAGCATGTCTTTCTCAGTGAACAGCGCGCATCCAGCCTGCCGCCATCCTGGAATCACGCCCACCCGCCCATCCCCATGCGTTCAGCAGTGATCGGTGCCGGCATCATGGGTACGGGCATCGCCGCGACCTTGCTCGCAGCCGGTTTGCCGGTTGCTTTGACCGACCCACAGCCTGCCGCACGCGATCGTGCCCACGACCGGATCACGCGCATCATCCAGCGCGACATCGAAAAAGGCCGGATCACGCCAAAGATTGCCGAGCAGCGCCTGACGGCACTGTCCCTGACTGACAACATCGCCATGGCCGTGGACGGTACCGATATCGTCATCGAGGCGGTGTTCGAGGATCTCCAGACCAAGTGCGATGTCTTTGCCAGACTGGATGCCGCGACAGGTCCCGACACGATCCTGGCCAGCAACACATCGACCCTGGACATCAACGCCATCGCCAGCACCGTGCGTGATCCTGGACGTGTGCTGGGCATGCATTTTTTCAGTCCGGCCCATGTCATGCGCCTGGTCGAGCTGGTCCGTGGCGAGCGCACCCGGCCCGAGGTGATACAGGCCGTCCTGGCACTCGTGCAAAAGCTGGGCAAGGTCGGTGTAGTCGCCGGGGTCTGCGATGGTTTCATCGGCAATCGCATGTTCGAAGAACTTTTGCGACAAGCCTATTGGCTGCTGGAAGAAGGCGCCCTGCCTGAACATATCGATGCCGCCATGGAAGCTTTCGGATTTGCCATGGGACCGCTGCGAGTGATGGATCTGGCCGGACAGGACATCGGCTGGAGCATCCGCAAGCGCCGCGCCATCGAACAGCCGGACCGGCCTTATTCAAGGCTGCCGGATCGCATCTGCGAGCGTGGTCGCTTCGGCCAGAAGACAGGTGCCGGGTTTTATCTCTACCCCGATGGACGCAAGGCCGTGGTCGATCCTGAAATCACGGCCCTGATCGTTGCCTACTCCGAAGAACTGGGCCTGACTCGGCGAACCATCGACAACGATGAAATCGTCACCCGCTGCCTTTATGCACTGGTCAACGAAGGTGCGCGAATCCTGGAAGAAGGCATTGCCTGGCGTCCCTCGGACATAGACGTGGTGTGGACCGCTGGCTATGGTTTTCCTGCTGCACGCGGTGGCCCGATGTTCCACGCCGACCAGATCGGTCTTGGAACCATCCTCGATTCCATTGAAGGATTCGCCCGTGGTCATGGCGGCTGGTCGTGGCAACCGGCCCCGCTGCTCAAGCAACTGGTATCTGAACATCATACTTTTGGAGATCTCAATGGCTGACATCAAAAGCTCAACCCGAACTCGGACGCTGGCCCGGCTATTTGATCTTGAAGGTCAGGTTGCGCTGATCACGGGCGGGTCCCGTGGCCTGGGCCTTCAGCTTGCCGAAGCCCTGGGTGAATATGGCGCCCACATCGTGCTAGCTGCACGCAAGCAAGCCGAGTTGGATCAGGCCATCGCCCACCTGGGTGGACTGGGTATCAGCGCCGATGCCGTGGCCTGCGATCTTGGTACGCCCGAAGCTGCCGAGGCCCTGATCACGGAAGTGACCGGGCGCCATGGCCGGCTTGACGTTCTGGTCAACAATGCCGGCACCAGTTGGGGCGCACCCACGGAAGAGCACCCGCTGGAAAGCTGGAACAAGGTCATCAATCTCAACCTCACCGGCTTGTTTCTGCTGACGCAGGCAGCAGGCCGACGCTGTTTCATTCCCGCCGGTCGCGGCAAAGTGCTCAATATTGCTTCGGTGGCAGGCCTGCAGGGCCAGCACCCGCGCATGATCGGCACCATCGCCTATAGCTCGGCCAAGGGCGCGGTGGTGAATTTCACCCGCGCCCTCGCCGCCGAATGGGGTCCACACAACATCAACGTCAACGCCATCGCGCCGGGGTATTTCCCCTCAAAACTGGCCGAGGTCATGATCGATCAGCATGGCGATTTCCTGCGTGACCATACGCCTTTGGGGCGCCTTGGCGGCCCCGACGATCTCAAGGGTGCGGCTCTTTTGCTGGCCTCCGAGGCGGGTCGCCATATCACCGGCCAAGTGCTGGTGGTTGATGGCGGGGCGACGGTCATTTGAATGCGTGTGAACCCGTCATGCGGCCACGATCAGAGCTCACTGGCCATCCGCGCCCGGCCTGTTCGGGTTACCCGCTTGCAGGGTTGTCTGGAATTCTCGCGAACTCCGGAATGAAACCATGACGCCGGTTCCCCTGCTCGATCGCCGCGATCTCGACTTCCTGTTGTTCGACTGGTTGCAGATCGAAACCTTGTTGCACCGTCCGCTCTACTGCAAGCACTCGGCCGATACCCTTGCGGCCGTGCTCGACCTCAGCCAGCGCCTGGCCACCGAGGCCTTTCTGCCGGCATTGAAACCCGGTGATATCGATGAACCGCGCTTGCTGGCCCAGGGCGTCAAGGTTGCACCAGAGGTCGCCAAGGCTGTCCGCTTGTACCTGGAATCCGGGCTCGTTTGCGGGCCTTTCCCGGAAACGGTCGATGGCATGCAATTGCCGTTGCTGCTGCACTACGCCGCCATGGCCTGGTGCATGGCCGGAAGCCTGGCCGCTGCGGCCTACCCGATGCTCAGCATCGCCAACGCGCGCCTGCTCGCCACCTTTGCCAATGCCGCCCAGATCGATGCCTTCGCCCTGCCACAAATTCATGGCGAGGCACTGGGCACCATGTGCCTGTCCGAACCCCAGGCCGGCTCTTCCCTGGCCGACATCCGCACCCTGGCCGTGCCGGAGGCCGAAGATGCGCTGGGTTTTCGTTATCGCATCACCGGCAACAAGATGTGGATTTCCGGTGGTGATCACGACATCACCGACAACATCATCCATCTGGTCCTGGCCAAGACACCCGATGCTTCGGGTCGGCCTTTGCCCGGCATCAAGGGCATCTCGCTGTTCGTGGTGCCCAAGCACCTGCCTGATGGCGGGCTCAATGACATCGCCGTAGCCGGTCTGAACCACAAGATGGGTTATCGCGGAACGTCCAACTGCCTGCTCAACTTTGGTGAAGGCAAGCATCGTCCAGGCGGGCACGCCGGGGCCGTTGGCTGGCGCATCGGCAATGTGGGCGCGGGGATCGCGCAGATGTTCCACATGATGAACGAGGCCCGGGCCAATGTTGGCCTGGGTGCCGCCGCCGCAGGGTATCGTGGCCATCTGTTGTCGGTGGCTTATGCGCGCAATCGCATCCAGGGGCGTACCCTGGGCGATGACGGAAAACCACGTCCGGTGGCGATCATCGAACATGCCGATGTCAAACGCATGTTGTTGGCGCAAAAAGCCTATGCGGAAGGAGCACTGGCCCTGGTGCTGTACACCGCCCGCCTGCTCGACGAACAATTGAGCGCCGAGGCCGAAGCAGCCGCCCAGGCAGGTCGCCTGCTCGATCTGCTTACGCCAATAGCCAAGACCTGGCCATCGGAATACGCCCTGGCCGCCAATGACCTGGCGATCCAGATCCACGGTGGATACGGGTATGCACGCGATCACGACGTTGAACAGTTGTATCGCGACAACCGCCTCAACCCGATCCACGAAGGCACCACCGGTATCCAGGCCATCGACCTGCTCGGACGCAAGCTATTGCGGGATCGCGGAGCGGCACTGGGCGAGTTGCGCAGCCTGATCGAGGCAACGGTGAGTGCAAGTCGACAGGTGCCTGCCCTTGCCGGTTTCGCCGATACGCTGGCCACGGTCTGGTGCCGCGTAGGCGAGGTCGCGGAAGCCCTGATCCACAGCAACGACACCGGCCCCGTGCTTGATCATGCAACGCCTTTTCTGCGGGCCTTCGGCCACGCCGTCGTTGCCTGGTTATGGCTGGACATGGCCCGCCTGTGCACGACCGCTTCGGCCTTCCATTGCGGCAAGCGTGCAGCAGCACGGTTCTTTTTTGAGCATGAGCTGCCCAAGGTCGATCTCTGGCTTGACCTGGTTGCTGCGCGCAGTGATCTGCTCGCATCGACTTCGACCGAGTGTTTCCATTCCGGGAGCCTGTAGACCCTTCATCTGCTACGACCACCGCCGGTTCCCGCCAGCAGCCAGTGCCGGATTCCGGGTCGGGGGCAAACGAATCATTTACCCATTCGGAGCGTTTTTCATGCCTGACATCTTCATC
This sequence comes from uncultured Aquimonas sp., assembly GCA_964424535.1. Classification (GTDB taxonomy): domain Bacteria; phylum Pseudomonadota; class Gammaproteobacteria; order Xanthomonadales; family Xanthomonadaceae; genus Denitratimonas. Next base: position 7,211 of record CAYRJS010000016.1, on the reverse strand, counting down.
GTTTCCGGTGTTCGCACCGCCATCGGCACCTTCGGCGGCTCGCTCAAGGACACGCCTCCATCCGCACTCGGCGTGGCCACCGCCAAGGAAGCCATTGCCCGCGCCGGGATTCCCGCAGATGCAATCGGTCATGCCGTGTACGGCCAGGTCTTGCCGAGTGAACCGCGCGATGCCTACCTGTCGCGCGTGATTGCCATCGAAGCCGGCCTGCCGGTGACGACCCCGGCGCTGACGGTCAACCGCCTTTGCGGCTCCGGCCTGCAGGCCATCGTCTCGGCGGCACAGTCATTGCTGCTGGGTGATTGCCAGATTGCCCTGGCGGGCGGGGCCGAATCGATGAGCCGAACACCGTTCTATCTGCCCACACACCGTTGGGGCCGAAAGCTGGGCGACGCCGTGTTGGTCGATGGCCTCAACGAAGGCTTGAAAGATCCCTTTGGCAAGGTCCTGATGGGCGTTACTGCCGAGAATATTGCCGAACGCCACGGTATCGACCGCGCTCGCCAGGATGCCTTTGCCATGGAGAGCCACCGCCGTGCCGCAGCTGCCATTGACGAAGGGCGTTTCGTCGAGCAAATCGTGCCGATCACGGTGGGAAGGCGCGGGCGCGAGCGCGTGTTCCAGGTCGACGAACACGTTCGCGCTGATGTCCACCTGGATGATCTGGCCGCCCTGCGCCCGGTCTTCAAGGACGGCGGGTCGGTAACCGCTGGCAACTCCTCAGGCATCAACGATGGCGCCGCCTCGGTGGTACTGGCCACCGGCGAGGCCGTTGCCCGGTTCAACCTGAAGCCACTTGCCCGTCTGGTCGTCTATGCCCACGCCGGGGTTGATCCGATGTACATGGGCATGGGACCGGTGCCGGCCACACGCACGCTGCTGGAACGTGCCGGTCTGGGTGTGGATGATCTGGACGTGATCGAGTCCAACGAGGCTTTTGCCGCGCAATGCTGTGCCGTTTCCGATGCTCTGGGATTTGATCCGGACCGGGTCAATCCCAACGGCAGCGGCATCGCCCTGGGCCATCCGGTCGGGGCAACCGGAGCGATCATCATCGTCAAGCTCATGCATGAGCTGCAGCGCACCGGCGGCCGTCGCGGCCTTGCCACCATGTGCATTGGTGGCGGCCAGGGTATCGCCGCCCTTCTGGAACGCGTCTGATTTTGCGCCGGTATCCGGTTATCGGGACTGTGGCCTGGGTGACCGACTGGCCACATCGGCGTAAACCATCGGGCGCAACAGGTCACGTGCCGGCATCGCCGTCACCGGCATCATCTGGGTCATGAGCGTGACCGAAAGCCCCAATCCGGGCGTGGCCCAGAATCCGGTACCGGCGGCACCGCCCCAGGCATACTCACCAGCCGACCCGGGGCCGGCGCGATCATCACGCCGGCTGATCCCACCCAGCGCCTGGCCCACGCTCCCAGGCTCATAGCCGCCAAAGCGTTGCAACGAGGGCAACAACGGTGCCTGGTCACCATAGGGTTCGATCAGCCGTCGCACCGAATCTGCCGCCAACACCCGGACATCACCGCGTCGGCCGCCATTGGCCAGCATGTCGGCAAAGCGCCCGTAGTCTTCCAGGGTTGAAACCAGACCGCCACTTCCCGCATCCGCGTAGGGTTGACGCAGGGGTGCCAGCTCACTGCCATCGGCCACCCGGACAAGGCTGTCCTCGTGCACACGATAAAGCCCGGCGAGGTGTTCTTTGCGGTCTTCGGGAAGGAAAAATCCCGTTGCCGTCATGCCCAGCGGAGCAAAAAACTGCTGTTGCAAAAACTGCCCCAGACGCTGTCCGCTGACGCGCTCAATCACCAAACCGGCGATATCCAGGCCGTATCCGTACTCCCAATCCGAACCGGGTTGGAACAGCAGCGGCAACGTGCCCAGCCTTTCGGCAAAGCCGGCCAGCCCGCCGATTTTCGGGTCATACATCCACTGTGCGGCAACCAGACCGGCCTCGCGATAAAGCGGTGCCACCTTTGTGTTCGCCCAACTGTTGCCCAGTCCATTGCTGTGCGTGAGCAAATGCGCCACCGTCATCGTGCGCGCAGGCTCACGCTGGCCGTTGTCCTCGACAAGGACTTCAAGGCGGGAAAATTCGGGGACAAACTTCGCTACCGGATCTGCCAGCGACAGACTTCCACGTTCAACCAGCGCCACCACGGCTGCGGCGACCACCGGTTTGGTCATCGAATAGATCCGATACACGCTGTCAGGTCCCACCGGCTCCAGGCCTGGCAGATACGCCTCGGCCAGGACCTGGCCATGACGGGCAATGCGAATTGCCGCGAACGGCAATTTGGCGTCTGCAACATAGCCGCGCAACTGCTCGATGACGGCGGCAAAATCCTGCTGTGCAAACACGGGCCGGATGAAACTGCCAGCGGCCAATGCCGCCATGGCGCACATGAACTGGCGTCGTTCGATCACGGTTTCAGCTCCCGTCTGTGGCCATGAGCCCATCACGCACGCGGGCCGGGGCGTGCATCGCTGCGCTCGACAACTCGCGCTCGGCCTGGGTGAATCCGTACTCGGGCACAAGAGGGTGTTCACGATTGGATACCGCTTCCCACTGCGCCAGCAAGCGCTCGCCGCTTTGTGCGTCCACGCCCAGATACTGGCCTTGCGTCAGGCCCACGTAGGCACGAGCAAAATGGCCCGCGCCGGCACAGACGATGGCACGTGTGGGTGCCGTTTCTTCCACCAAGGGCAGCAGTGCCGGGCTGACCGCTGCCGGGTCGAGCATGGCCAGCTGGGCTTCGGGCAGGATGCCTTCCATCATCTGCGTATGCGCGGTGGGTGCCAGGCAATTGACACGGATGTCGTACTTGGCGCCTTCAATGGCAAGTGTCTGCATCAAGCCGACCAGGGCCATCTTCGCTGCGGCGTAATTGGCCTGGCCAAAATTGCCCCACAGCCCGGATGAGGACGTGGTCATGACGATGCGACCGTATCCCTGATCGCGCATGGGCCCCCAAACGGCCTTGCTGCACATCACCGCACCCATCAGGTGCACCTCGATGACCCGGCGGAAATCATCCAGGTCCATCTTGCCAAAGCTCTTGTCACGCAGGATGCCGGCATTGTTCACCAGGATGTCGATACGGCCCCAGGTTTCCAGGGTCTTGGCAACCATCGAGGCGACGGCAGCTTCGTCGGTGACCGATCCCGCTATGGCCAGGGCCTGACCTCCGGCGGCGCGGATTTCATCGGCCACGGACTCGGCCTGCTCCTTGCCCAGGTCATTGACGACAATGCGCGCACCCTTGCGCGCCAGATACAGTGCGTGCTGGCGGCCAAGTCCGCCGCCGGCACCCGTGATGATTGCCACGCGCGCGTCCAGCGTCATGGTCGTGTCCTCCGTTCATGGAAAAGTCCCAATGGATACGTGTGCCGGCGTGGACCAGGCACACCGGGCGGGGCCGTCGCCACGTGATCGTGGCGGGATGTACCGCACAAAAGCGAAGACGTTTGCTGAGCCACGACATCAGGGCACGTGCCGCCGGGGATGCTCGGCGGCGTCCACGGTCGCTGGACGGGTTGTTTACGGGCTCTCAGTTCGTCTTGCGAGTTTTGGGCTTGCAGATGCTGCCAAAACCGGCCGCCATGAAACTGGCCATGCGGGCCTTCACCGCATCGTAGTCGTCCGAGCGACACAGCCCATTGGACAGCCGGTCGATACGGCCCGTGCGTGCCAGCGTCAACATCAGCGCGCCGGTGACGAAGTGATAGCCCCAGAAGATATCTTCCTCGGCGCAGTCGGGCATGGCTTTCTTGAGCAGGTCGATCAGACGCCTGACCACCGGATCGAAGTGTTGATCCATGAGTTCGGCACCATAGGTCGTATTGGATGCCAACGCGCCCAGAGCGCCGTAGTTTTTCCAGTTCTCCCCACCCTGGATGTAAAGATCTAGGTCGGTATCGAGAAAGGCTCGCAGGGCACCCTTCACCGTGGGCTTGCCAGCGCATGACTTCTCGTATTCGTCCAATGCCTGCATGCGCAGTTCGCTGGTCACCTCGGCCCGCCGGGCGATCACCGCGTCGAACAATGTTTTCTTGTCGGTAAAGTAATAGTTGACCAAGGTGTGGTGCGCACCTACCCGGCTGGCTACGTCTTTCAGGGTGACCCCGTACAGACCATGTCGGGAAAACAAATGTTCGGCGGCATCCAGTATCTGCTCGGTCATCTCCGCTCGTTGTTCCGCCTTGGTCAAGCGCTTGCCGCGCGCCTTGGGACGTTTCGGCTTGCTGTTGTGCATGACATCGGATGTCAACTCTTTTGGCACCTTGTGGCCTCCATCGCGCCATCATCAACATGCTACACCGGAACGTCATGCCCCAGCCCTTTCCTGTGCCCCGCCAAACTCGACCCTGAGGCGCATCTTGTCGATTTTACCTGTGGCCGCCAACGGCATGCGACCAACGCGGATGACTGAATCGGGCAACCACCACGAGGCAACGCGACCACGCAGGGCGTTCAACAACCTGTCGTCGCTGGCTTCGCGACCTTCACGCAACTCCACGAACAAGACCGGTCGCTCGCCCCACTTGGGGTGCTCACGTCCGATGACCGCAGCCAGGGACACTTCCGGCAATTCGCCCACGATATCCTCGATCTCTGCCGGATTGATCCACTCGCCACCGGACTTGATCAGATCCTTCACCCGTCCGGTGATGGTGAGGTCGCCGTCTTCATTGATGCGTGCAAGGTCCCCGGTCGGGAACCAGCCATTGGCATCCACCGCCGGCTCGGTTTCGCCATAGTAACGCTGGATCGTGCTCGCACCACGCACGCACAAGTGCCCCTCGACACCGCGTTGTTCGGGCAATGCCACGCCATCGGCATCGGTCAAAAGCAGGTCCACGCCGATGGATGGACGACCGGATGCATGGGCATCACGGGTGGGTGCATACGGTACTGTCACGGTGCCGGTAGGCGACAGTTCGGTCATGCCCCAACTGGTTTGCACGGTCACCCCGAGGCGTTGCTCAAGGCGTTGCATCAGCATGGGCGCGATCGGTGCGCCACCCACGATGATGCGTTTCAGGGACGGCGTTTGCCCGCCGGTGGCATCAAGATGCTCGACCAATGCCAGCCAGACGGTTGCCACTCCCAGGGCCACGGTGACAGCCTCGTCATTGATCAGGCGGGCAAGGCTGGCTCCATCCAGATGTCGGCCCGGCAGAACCAGGCGGGCACCCACTGCCGGGGTTGCAAACGGAACACCCCAGCCATTGGCGTGAAACATGGGCACCGCAAGCAAAACGCTGTCGCGGCTCGAAATCGCCATGGTGTCGGCTTGCAGGGCACGCAGCGTATGCAAAAACGTGCCGCGATGGGTATACGTGACACCCTTGGGCGCACCTGTCGTGCCCGAGGTGAAACACAGACCACAAGGTGTGGTTTCGTCGAACTGGCCCCAGGGTATTTCGCCGTTGGCGGACTCGATCAATGGCGCCAGCGGTTCGATCACCTGCGAGCCACCCCCGACGCATGCCGGGCCGTCGAGGGAGAATATCCGCTCGATCGACGCCACGTCCTGCGTCAATCGGCGCGCGTGCGGGGCAAGATCGGCCGCAACCAGAAGTACACGTGCGCCCGACTGGCGCAGCATGTTGCCCAGATGATCCTCGCTCAGGCGTGGATTCAGGGTGTGACAAACCGCGCCCATGCCCATCACCGCAAACCAGGCTTCCACGTGTGCCTGGGTATTCCAGGCCAGGGTTGCGACCAGATCTCCGGGGCCAATGCCAAGGCCCGCCAGCACGACGGACAGCTTGCGACTGCGGGCGCGCAGTTCCGCGTAATTCACCCGCATCCGATCATCACCGTCGCCAGCGGTAACCACCTCGGCCTTGCCGTGCCATTTGGCACCGTGATCCAGGAACCTGTCGAGCGTGAGCGAATACGCCTGAATTTCTCCGTGCTTCACCGACATTCATCCACACCTTCGGCAGGCAACGGTGGCGCAATGATGCCCACGTTCCAGTGCCAGGGCAGATCACCACGCGCACGGCGCCGACACACCACCGTCTCGACCAGTTCGAACATCCCCGGCAGCAGCCGCTCACCTGCCAGCGGAATCGAATCGAACTCCATGAAGGCACGGGTTTCACCATAGGGCTGCCACGGCACTTCACCTGCCGCCACGGGAACACCATCGCGGGCAAACGAGGCCCAGTAAGCCAGCATCGCCTGGGTCAGACGTTGCTCTGCGGCGGTATCTGGAACAGCCGGCCAGTTCGTGGGTGTTTGCGCCGTGGTTCCGAGCGCATAGGGAATCTCGCCTGCGTGAAAGCCATGCAAGCCGGCACTATCCGCTGCCGGCCAACCATGATTGAAGTAATAGAGAAACGAGGGCAAACCCCGTTCTGTCTGGCTGCGTACCAGCCGCTCTGCGGTCCAGCCGTACATGGCATCGCGGGTCGTGGCCAGCATGGCTTCATCCAGGTTATCACCTGGATAACGCTGCAACATGGCCTCGGCCAATTCACCGTAACGCTCATGTATCCCGGCTTCATAGGTTGCCGCATCCGCCGGAGGCGGGGGCAACAGGAACCGCAGCGAGCGGATCTCGCCGGCATTGAATCCGGCCAGGATCGGGACCTGCGCCTGCGCCTTTCGATCAAACGCCTCGATCGGCTGCAGCGGCATGACCTTGCCATCAACATTGGCCAAGGGAAGAAAACCCGACATCGCCGCCTGCACCGTCAGTTCCTGGGCATCCATCGCCCGCAGACGCGGCAGACCACGCACCTTCACTTTCCGCACAAGTTCGACACCAGCCTGTTCGGCCGGCAAGGTTCCATGCACGGTGGCCTTCAGTGCCGGCGTCGAAATCAGGTAAGCGCTTTGGGCGATGGCCCTGTGGAACAGGCCTTGTGCCGCTGGCGCGGTCATCAGATACATCACGCTGAGGGCACCGGCTGATTCACCTGCAACGGTGACCTGGCCCGGATCACCGCCGAAGGCGGCGATGTTTTCCTGGACCCAGCGCAAGGCCTGGATTTGATCCAGAAGCCCGTAGTTGCCGGAGATGCCCTGTGCCGATTCCGCGCTCAAAAGCGGATGCGCCAGATAGCCCAATACGCCCAACCGATAGTTCATGCTGACGACCACCAGGCCCTGGGCCGCCAGCTGTGCACCATCGTACAGTGGCTCGGAACTGCTGCCAGCCGTCAGCGAGCCGCCATGGATCCAGACAAAT
>CAYRJS010000015.1:0-19817 GCA_964424535.1 uncultured Aquimonas sp. | reverse complement strand
GCTCAAAGGCTTGCGGCGACGGGCTGACCAGCTCCATCCGGGAAAACAGCTCGATATCCGCCCGCGACATGGCCCATGCCTGCGTCAGACGCGAGACATTGGGCTGCCCCCCTGACGCGTTGGCGTAAAAAGGCATCAAACCCTTGGCCAGGGCAGCCTGCATTGCCGCCATGCTCGCATTGCTCACCGCGCCCTGCCGCGCCGCCATGAACACGGCATTGTTCAGCGTCTGCTTGGCCATATAGACCAGCCCGAACTGGACGATGGACAGCATCACCAGCAACGCGATCGGCGTGATGATGATGAACTCGGTCATCGAGATGCCGCGCTGGCGCGTTCGTCCACCCCGGCCTCTGGCGCGCTGGGCCGCCTGGATGCTTTGCTTATGGCCTCCCATGGGTTCCTCCTCCTCTTTTTTGCCCTTGGCTTGGTATGCCTCGCGGCGTCAGAAGATGCCGCTGCTCAGGAATTTCATGGCGATCGGAAACCCGATGACGATGAACGTGCACGGGAAAATGCACAGGATCAACGGACCCAGCATCTTCACCGGCGCTTCCATGGCCAGTTTTTCCGCGCGCAGAAAACGCTCCTGCCGGCGCTGCTCGCCCTGCGCCCTCAGAATGGGGCCCAGGCTGGAGCCCGTCTTCTCACCCTGGATGAGCGCACTGACGAAGCTCGACACCGGCGAGAACTTCAAACGCTCGGCAAAGTCCCGCAATGCCTCGACACGGGGCTTGCCGCCGCCGATGTCCCGCAGCACACGGTTGATCTCGGCGATCAGCGGGCCGGGGCGGCTGCGGTCGGCCGCCGCGCGCATGGAGCCCGACAGGTTCAAGCCCGCCTCGACGGACAGTGTCAACAGATCGATGTAGAAGGGCAAGGCTTTGAGGATGGCGAGGTTGCGCCGGGCGGTGGTTTCCTTCAGCCACAGGTTGGGGTAGTAGAAAGCCAGCGCACCCAGCAGGATGGCGACGCCGATGTGCGGAGCGCCGATGGCCTGCGTCAGCAACAGGCCGAAACCGAAGCCCAGCAGCACGCACAGCACCTTGCCCGCGAAGAACTGGAGCGGGTTGAGGGCATAGTCCTGCCCCGCCCGCCGCAGCAGCGCCTGGTAGGTTTCCGCGGTGGCCTTGCTGAACAGGGGCTGGATCGTTCCACCGATGAGCTGGATCAGGGGCCAGAACAGCCGGAACAACAGCGGCGGCTGGTCCTTGTAGGTCCGATCGTCGTCCGGCGCCTCCTGAAACAGGCGGAAGGCGGCATAGAGGACACCGATCAGTGCCGCCATGAACATCGCCGATACGGCTAATTGCTCCATGTGCTCACTCCTGGAAATGACGGATGAGGATGATCGTGCCGGACATGATGGTCAGACATCGATGGAGATGATCTTGCGGATGAAAATGCCACCCACGATCAGCAAGACGGCGATCACGCCCACCACCACCCAGCCGTACCAGGTGTTGAACATCGGCGCCATGGCCTCGGGTTCCAGGTAATTGAGGACGATCCCCATGAAGATGGGCAACAGGCCCACCACGATGCCCTGCAGCTTGCCCTGCGCGGTAAGCGCCCGGATCTTTCCTTCCATGACCGCCTTGCTTCGCAACGTCTGCGCCAGCCGCTCCAGCACCTCGGCCAGGTTGCCGCCCACGCTCTTGGAGATGGTCACCGCCGACACGAAGAGGTCGATTTCTTCGAGCCGAAGGCGCTTGCTCATGCTCTCCATGGCATCGTCCATGCTGATACCGAGCTTCTGCTCGCGCAGCAGCAAGGATAGTTCTTGGCTCAGCGGCGCCTCCGCCTCCGTGGCCACGAGGTCCAGGGCAATGGCCAGGCTCGCCCCCGAACGCAGCGAGCCGGCCATCATGTTGAGCGCATCGGGGAACTGCTCGATGATCTTGTCCAGGCGCCGGCGCTTGAGAAAGCCGTACATGAAGCGCGGCATGACCATGGCCAGAACCGTCACCACGATGGCCAGAACCATTTTCCCGGTGAGCAGCCAGACCAGCACCGGCACGATCAGCAGCACAATGATGTTGGCGAAGAAGAGCTTCTGCGGGTCGATGAACAGGAACATCTCCTGCAAGGTCACCGACGCATTGGACGTGAAGCCCTTGCGGTATTCGGCCAGGAACCCCCGGAGGCTGAACACGATCAGCGCCACGCTGAGCATGACGATCGCGGAAATCAGGTAAGCCATTACTGCTCTTTCTGAAAGATCGAGATGTCCAGGTTCATGCCAGCCGCCTGCATGCGCTCGTAGAACTCGGGCACGGCGCCACATCCGGTGTAGTACCCTTGCACCTTGCCATCGGCGCCGAACCCCGTCTCGACGAACGCGAACAGATCCTGCAACTGGATTTTTCCCGACTCCACGCCCGTGACCTCGCAGATCTTGCTGATCTTGCGGCTACCGCAGGCGTAGCGCGTCTGCTGAACCACCACATCGACGGCGGAAGCCACCTGTTCGCGAATGGCGGTGACCGGCAAGTCCATGCCCGACATCAGGACCATCACCTCCAGGCGGGCGAGCATGTCCCGCGGGGAGTTGGCATGCGCCGTGGTGAGCGAGCCATCGTGACCGGTGTTCATGGCCTGGAGCATGTCCAGCGCCTCGCCACCCCGGCATTCGCCGACCACGATCCGGTCCGGCCGCATGCGCAGGGCATTGCGGACCAGGTCACGGATGGTGACCGCACCCTTGCCCTCGGCATTGGCGGGGCGCGCCTCCAGCGGCACCAGGTGTTCGTGGTGCAGGCGCAGCTCGGCGGCATCCTCGATGGTCACGATGCGTTCGTTGTCCGGAATGAAATTGCTCAGGATGTTGAGCAAGGTGGTCTTGCCCGATCCCGTGCCGCCAGAGACGATGACGTTCTTCTTGTACTGCACCGCGATGCGCATGAACTTCACCATGTTCTCGCTGCAAGACCCGAAGGTGATCAGATCCTCGCCGTTGAGCTTCTTCGTGGCGAACTTGCGGATCGTCATGGAGGGCCCCTTGAGGGCCAGCGGCGGGATGATGGCGTTGAAACGCGAACCATCTTTCAGGCGCGCATCGACCAGCGGCGAGCTTTCGTCGATGCGGCGCCCGACGGGCGCGACGATGCGCTCGATGATCCCCATCACGGACTTCTCGCTCGAAAACGCCATCGGCATGCGCGTGAGCTGGCCCCGCCGCTCGACGAAGATTTCGTCGTAGGCATTGACCATGATTTCGGTGATGCCCGGGTCGGCCAGCAGGGGCTCCAGCAGGCCCAGCCCGATGGCCTCGTCCCGGACTTCCTGGATGAGCGCATCGACATCGGTCCCGGCGGGCAGCGTCTCGCTGCGCAGGATTTCGCGCAGGGCCGATTCGGCCTGCTCGCGCAGTTCCTGGTCGGACATCTTGTGCACGTCGATGCGGCGCAGGTCGAATGACGCGATCAGCTTGTCCTGCAGGGTTCGGCGCAATGCCAGGTGGCCCTTGTCGATCACCACGCTTGGGTGGCGCGGCTCCGCCTGCCCGGCCCGTGCGGAAGGCGCCTGACTGGTGGCCATGGGCTTTGGCGCAGCCTTTGAACGGATTGGCTGTTCCGCCGGGGCTTCCGTGGTGATGCGCGGCACCGCCAACGCTTCACGGTTTTGAGCCGCTCGCGCGCCGTGGCCATTGAGGTGTCCCACAGGGGATGCCAAGACCTCTTTGCCTTCGCCGGCGCTGCCGGGTTTTGGCGCGGATGCCGGCGCTTCCTCGCCAAAAGCGGGATCACCACGGCTGGACGGCCGCCGCTCCCAATGCACCTGCAATTCAAAGCCGCCGATGGCGATCTGGTTCTGGTGGCGAACGGGGCCGAATGTCGCGATCTTTTTTCCGTCCACCAGCGTTCCAAACATGCTGCCCAGATCCCGGACGAACAACTGCTCATTCGAGATGAAAAGCTCCGCATGCTCCTTCTGGACCTTCCAGCCCGCCAAAGTGACATCCGCCGAGTTGCTGGAGCCGATCAGGCAGCGGGTGCCCTTGACCTGTTTCGTCTGGCTGAGATCTTTGGAACGCAGATGAATCGTGAACATCTTGCACCAAGCTCAGTTGCTGCTGCCGCCGCGTGTCTGGATCACGCTCTCGATGCGCTGCACCTGCTGTAGCGCCGTGTCTTCCAGCACTTTGGCCGCCGCCGAACCGGGCACGTGCAGGCGGGGCGTCACGACCACCAGCATCTCGGTCCGGTCATTGATGAAGTCGCGATTCGAGAACAACCGGCCCAGGGCTGGAATCCTGCCCAGGCCGGGCACCGCCTCCTCGTTACGCCCGCCGCTGTTGTGAAGCAAGCCTGAGATCACCAGCGATTCGCCTTCGGTCAGGCTCACATCGGTTTCCGTGCGGTTGGTGATGAACCCCATGAAGCTGCCCGACCCCGTGGAAGGGTCCGGCCTGCTTACTTCAGCGGTGATCTTCGAGCGGATGTGGCCCTGGCCATCGACTACCGGCTCGATCTCCAGAATGACGCCGTACTCCTTATAGGTCACGGAAACCTGGCCAAGGCCGGTCGTGACCGGAATGGGAACCTCACCACCCACCCGCACCTTCGATTTTCCGCCGTTGATGGTGGACACCCTGGGCTCGGCCAGCGTCCAGCTATCCCCGTTGCCTTCAAGGAAGTTGATCATCGAGGTGATCTGGTTGGCCATGCCCACAAAAGACAGAAACGGGCGGGCCGGGGTGGCCGGCCCGAAATCGCCTTCGAGAGCCGGCCGCCGATTCGAGTTGCTGTAGAACAGCATGCTGTTCGCAATGGTGGGGCCAGCAGTGCTGCTGCTCCACTTGATGCCCAGGTTGTCGATGGCCGACTTGCGCGCCTCGATGACCTTGACCTCCATCAGGACCATCTGCTCCTTGGGCACCACGAAGGCCGCAGGGCGGTCCTTGATCATGTTGACCGCGTTCGGGTACATGTCGAGCACCTTCTTGACCTTGTTCGCGCCTTCGGCGGACGAATACTCGCCGGAAAGCACGACCTTTTCATTCACCACCGCCATCCGGATGCCTGGCTCGTGAATCAGGATCTGGCGCAGTTCGGCCGCCGCTTGCTCCGTGACGTTCGTTCCCGCAACATGGACCTCATAGCGCATCTGCCGACCATTCTTGAGCCACAGGTGCATCGTCGTCCGGCCCACGGCCTCACCGAGCAGGACGATCTGCTTGTCGTCGACGATGGTGGCGGTCACGACACTGCCGTTACCGATCGCAACCCGATCCACCTTGGCCATCGGCAGCACCTTGACCTCACCGGGATACAGGTCGATCCGCCCCGGGTCCTTGCTGACCGTCACCTGGGATTTCTGTACATTCTCTCCCGCCGAGCCGGCGCGCTCCATATTGGTCGCGGCCTGCGCCAACATCTGTGCCCGAGGTTGGCCTTCAGTCGCGGCCGGGGCAGCCGCCGCGCGAACGAGCCATTCCGCATAGTCGTATGGCGTCGCGCCCGCGTGCGACATGAACAAAATGACGCCGGCCAATGCAAGAGAGGGGTTTTTCATGGTTCTGAATTCAGATTCGTTTTGGCGATCGGATGTATTTGCAAGGAGCTACCGTCAATTCCGGAGTTGCCCGGAGAACAGGCTTTCCGACCCAGTACCAGGCCCCTGCGCGACAGGCACGGAAATCACTTGCGATGCCCCTCCCCTGCCTCCACGGCCACCGACGATGTACTCGACCGCGTTGAGCTTGCGCAATTCAGCAACTTCCGCAACCACGTCGGACACCGACGTCGCCTTGCTGGGATTGGTCTGATCGTCCTTCGGGCTCCGCAGCACCGCCGTCACGGTTGCCTCAGCCTTGGCCGCAATGATGGCGTTGGCCTCTTGGGGGGTGACATTGAGCGTCATGGTGTTGTAGGTTTCCCCGGCTCCTCCCGTACCCCTCTGGGCACGCCCGGTTGCCAAGACCTCGACGCCCGACAGCAAAGGGAAGGTGTAGCGCTCTGGCGCAGCACCTGTCTGCAATCCCACGCCCATGGCTTGTGCGGGAGGCTTGGCAGTCATGATCAGGTCGATCTTGTCTCCAGGACGAACCATCCCTGCAATGGAACTGAGTTCATCGACCTGGATCGTGAGAGCCCGCCGCCCTTCCTTCACCGCGCCGGAGAAGTAGGCCCCACCCCTGGTCACCGTATAAACCGGCAAAAGTGGCTCACCGGCCCTGACGCCGATCAAGAGGGCTTCCCCTTCGATCTTCGAGAACTCCGACGAAGACAAGGCCGACTCGTGCAGAAATTCTTTGGGGAACTCACGAACGGCAGCCGAATTCGAGTTGATGATGTCGCCTGGCGCCATGTTTCGGGCGGCGACGACCACCTGAACCGTTTCCCGCCCAGCCTTGAGTTCAGCCTCTACTTGCGCCATCCGCCTCGAAATAACAGAATTGCTCAAAAAGAAGGCCAGAACGCCAAGCGTAATGGCAGCAGCCAGCAAGAGCCAGTTTTTATTGAATTTATTCATCTCATTCCTATCAAGGCATTGAAATCATGAATGTCAGGTAGCGAAAATAATCCACCACGGCTGCCGCCAATAGCTCGATCACACTGTGCTGGCCGTCATACTTGAAAAACAAAGCTGCCACCATCGCCAGCGCAACCACCATGTATTCGACGATAGCTGCCCCCGACTGCTTTTCTCGGCTCCGAAAAGAAGCATGGCGCGGTTCAGCAGGCTTGCTGCCGCAGCGACCCAGGCATCTGTTATCTGGCATCCTGCCCTCCCTGGATCAAATTGACGCGAAACGTGGTTTTCCTTTGCCCTGGCACATCGGCAATGACCACGTCCAGTTGCTCCTTGTCCCGGCGCAAGATGAGCACATACCCCGATTGCCCATTCTCCAACCGATCGGCACCATATTTGTCTGTGAGCACCCACCCCCTGAACGCCAGCCCCTGGGAATAAAAGAACTCGATCTGGGACACTGACTCGTTGGAAACAAAGGTCACGTTCTTGCTCAGGCGGTCAGCATCGGCCGATTCGACGACGCTGATAGGCTTGGCCCCCTGCGGGTTAGGAATACCCTTGGTATCAAAGACAACGCTGTTTCCGTCCATGAGGGTGGTGGACAAGGCGCCGGTCGAAGCGCCCAGGCTGGCGCGCTTGACCTTGACGGTCATATAGAACGGTCCATGGAATTTTCCAATGATCGCCGTATCGCTGTCCGGCCGGCTGACCATCACGCCTTTCCTGCGGCCACGAATGTCCGGTATCGTCTTCGGATCCAACCGATCCCAGTTCGCCTCGTAGTAGGCCACGACCTCCTCCAATGAGGCGGCACTGGTGAAGGACTGCACCTTCATGGGAATGCCATTCACCCGCATATCAGGCGACACCCATTCCACCTGACTGCTGGGCGGAACGGGAATCTCCGGCCAGGGTGTGGCCGAGCGGGTGAAAACCTGCGCCCATACCACCGCCGGGGCCGTTGCCCACAGCACGGCGCACAAGCCAGCGAAGATCAAACGCAGAGGGTGCATGGGTCAGCACTTGTTGCCGTTCTGCTGGTCCACCGGCACATTGCGCCAGGGGCTGAGCTCCCCGTTCTGCTGCAGGCTCCCCTCGGGCACCAGATCGGGTTTGATGATGCCAAGCTCGAGTTCGCTGTCCTCGAAAATGCTCATGACGCCTGATATCACGGACCGCACCATGTCCCCCATCCCCATGAGATCCCAGGAGGTAGGCACCAAACGAGATACCGTGGTGCACGTGGGCAATGGCCCGGACCTGGCGCCGCTGGCCGACCAACTACCGGCGCCGATGGCAGTGGCGGCGGGCAGCGTGAGATCGATGCTGCGCAAGGGCTCAAAATGAGAGACATTGGACACCCTGACGTTCACCAGCGCCTTCACGGTATTGGGTTCCGGCAGGCTCAGCAGCCCCGCGCCAACATTCAGGGCAGCCCCGTTGAAGCCACTTGCCAGGGAACCGCTCTTGTCCCAGGCCAACGTCACATCCGAGAACTCGTTGAGCAAGCGCCTGCCCTGCAAATCGGTCCACAGCGGAACATGCTGGTCATTCGACACATGGGCCAGGCCGTCCTTGTAGTTGATTTCGCGCTTGGTCGAAAAAAACCGCGCCCTGACCTCACCTTGAATGTCTTCGTCCGACTTGAACCGCGCATCCGGGTCCCAGCTCCGCTCGAATGCCGCGTAGCGGCTGGCCTGGTGCGCCGACTGCTTCATGTCGAAATACTTCGCGACATACACCACCAGAAAAAACAGAGGCACCAGCACCAGGCCCATCACGAGAAACTCGGTGGTTGACTGTCCGCGCATCGAACGCTTCGACACCACGTTTGTGTTCGCGCCCATGGCGTTCTCCTCGGCTCAACGCTGCTTGAAATTGAAACCCGATGCCCGCGCCGCCTCTCTGGCAAAATCGGGCACATCGAAAATGCCGGGTGGTATGGTGGCATTGACCTCGAACCGTTCGACCTTGATTTGCACGCCAGCATTCGAGCATGCGCCAATCACGCCATTCGCCTTGAATTCAGCGATGTTAGCTTGCGGCGGCCTGTTGCAATCGATCGGCTTCCCCCGGAAGGTGGGGTTGGTAATTTCCGGCTTTCGCCAATGCACGAAGAGCTTGGTGCCGGTGCCCTCATGGATGGGTGATGCAATCAATTGGCAAGCCGCCTGGGCGATCCCGACATAGCCGCACTCATGGCCGAAGTGCTTTTCCTTCGTGGCATAGGTTCGGGTGGCGGCCCGCGTCGCAGCCCTCGCGGCGCGGCGCTGGTTGTGGGCTTCCAGCGAATCGACAACCTCCCGCTCTGGTGTGCGCGACTTGAACGATGGTCCAGCAGGGCCATCATTTGCAATCCATCGCTCCGTGGGGGATGTGAGGCTGACGCTGCGGATGGGATAAAGCGTGAAGTCGCAAGCTGTCCCATCATCCTTGGGGTCCCGGTAACCTTCCTTGTAGACCGCCTTGGTCCTGCCAGAGAGATAGGTCGTCTCTTTTTTGGTCAGCAGTTTGAGCACATACGCTTCATTAAAAGGCCCGCCTTTCAGGGGTGTGCCATTTTCCTGACACAGGATCTCGGAGATCTTGATCAAGTGCAGCAGATATTCGGGATGATTGTTCGTCACCACTTTCTCGATGATGATGTTGTCGAACTTCTCGGCTACTCCTGCCGTCTGAGCAAAGGTCGTGCTCATCGCGGCGGCAACAGTGACGCCAAGCGCCACCTTGTCCATAGTGAATTTATTTGAAGCTGTCATTGCACTCCCTTGGTTCATCTAGCAATCGATATTCGGCATCACGGCAGCAGCGTCGAGTTCGGCGAGAACACCGACAACGCGGCATTGCCGCCGTAGGCCGCGAGCATCGCCAGGTTGTCGGGCGTGGTCAGCCTGACTTGCCAGTAGGGGTTGTACAGGCTCGCCACTTCCTTGTGCGCATCGGCGCGGAACAGCGTCACACCCGTGAAATCCCGGCTGTCCCTAATTGGACGCGCAAAATGGACCTTGGCCGCGGCAATCGATGCGATCTCGCCTTCCGGAAGATTAGGCTGGAGCCTGGTGTTGCCCAAATGCCGGGTCGAGTTGTCCGCGCCAAAAACACCCAGTTGGTCGTTGGTCTTCACCCGCGCCGCCTGCTTGGCCGCCGCATAGTGGAAGACAAATTCCGACTTGTTGGGGCGCCCGTTCGTCAGGTCGCGCTCCAGGTCGTACAGTTCCTTGACGCCCGACCAACCACTTTTCGTCCGCTGCTCCTCATAAGCCCACATTCCTGCCTCTCGATGAGGGCTATAGCGGGCATCACCTTCCTCCTGTTCTCGAGCCACAGTTGCCCGGCCCCACCCCACGGGAATGGAGTTGCGCCGGCATTTGGCAGGGCTCCGGGTATAGAACTCGGAAGTGTCCTGGGCCTCCCAGCGCTCGTAGTCCTTGAGCAGAGTGGGGCCATCGCGGCTAGAGCCCACTTCGATGCCAGGAAAGGGGCAGCCGCCAATGCGGAAGTTCCCTATCACCGGCGCAAGCAGACCACTCGGACCCACTCGCTGCGTAGAGAATGCGTCACGCGAAGCCAGCAGGATATCGGCCGCCGTCTTTCGCCCATCGCTGGAATTGTGGATTTGCTTGTCTTTCGTGTACTGCGAGAAAGCCTCGTTCCATGCAACGACATTCAACGCTCCCAGTTCAACGCCTTTCACAGCGGTGGGTGCTGTGTCTTGCTTGCCATTCTGATTGGCCAAGTTCTGCGCCAACACCGTGTCGGCCGCCTGCTTCGCCGAAAGCGCCAGCGCTGGTCCGTTCAATATCATGGCTGAGGCACCCCGGAGAGCACTGGCATATGCTTCGATAGGGCCAATAACCGCGAAGTAACTGCCATCGACCATATCTTCAGCACCCTCCAGCATCTCCTCAACAGCCGTCAGCACCCGGTCTATGAAAGCCGCGATGGGCTGCGCAAACGGTATCGCGTACAGGATATCGGTGATGGTGTTGAGGTTCTCGACCGCCTGCTCCATGTAAAGCAGCCAGGAGTGAAAGCTGACGTACTGGGCCAGAAACACCTCGTTGGCGATTTCAGCCCGGTTGCCATAGGCGATGAAGTTGAGCGCGCGCGCCTGCACCAGGCCGCCCGAATACGCCGCGGCGTCAGTCGCGTTGACGACCTTCTGCTTCTCGGACGTCACCTGCCCCACGCTGTAGACGCCGACACCCACCAGCATCATCGTGGCGATGAGGCCGACAAACCACAACATGGCCTGCCCTTTGAGGCGCTTTGGCAAATCGGTCCGTTTCTGCACGAACGGATCAGGTTTTCCAGTCATCTCACCCCCTCCCCGGGTATCGACGTCCGACCCAAGCGCGACACCGCGGGTGTTCAGTTCGCCATGGCTACTTCAGCTTGACCAGTTCCACGCGCCTGTTCTTGGCACGCCCCGCCTCTGTGCGGTTGTCCGCCACAGGCGCCTCCATGCCGAAGCCCTGTGCCTTGAGCCGTTTCGCATCGACGCCCTGCGCCGTCAGGTAGTGCACGATGGCCTGCGACCTGGCCTGCGACAGTTTCTTGTTGAATGCCGCATCGCCGACGTTGTCGGTGTGCCCGTCCACCGACAGGCGCAGCGACGGCGTTTCCGAGAGCAAACGGACGACCTCGTCCAGCGCCGGCTTGTCGGCATCGCGGACTTCCGACGAGTTGGTGTCGAAGTTGACATTGAGCGTGACAAAACCCTGCGCATCGATCTGCGACTTGAGTTCGCCCGCCGTGAGGATTTCCGGCAGAGCAGTCTGCGTCACGACGACCAGCACGGGGCTCGAGGTCGAACTCCACGTATCGACCAGCACCACCTTGCGCTCGCCGGGCTGGTCGAGCGCGTACAGGTGCCTCATCATTCCCCGGCGCTCACTGTGCCCGCGCATCCGGGCGATCAGCTTCCCCCCCATCTGCCCGATGACCCGCTCGTAGTTGCGCTGCAGGAGATAACCACCCGATTGACCGTTGCCATCGGCCCTGTAGACGATACGTTCGATCCTGCCTTCCATGCGGGGCCGCCCCGACTCCTCGAAAAGCGGGTGATCATCGGGCCCACATTTGCGCCAGTGCTGGCCATCTGGACAGTCATAGGCATTGGCGTCGGTGAACAGACCAAAGGACTCATTCACGGGCCGGTAGACCGAGTAGCCGTCGGGGGTGTTGAAGCCATCCGGGTTCTGGGCGGCGACCGCCATCGGCAGCACGGCAATAACCAAGGCCGCAGCGCGGATGGCCTGCGCCATGCCTGCCACGCTCACCAGCGAAGCAGAAAAATATGCCATTCTTGTTCCTCCCCTATCTGTACCAAGCAACCTTTCCTCAAGCGGCAAATGAGGGGAGTCAGTTGGGAACCCAGCGAGGCGCCTTGCCTCTCCGGACTGCAGCGGCAGACACCAATGGTATCTGCCGCTTGCATGACGGTCTTATTCTTGGTTACCCGTGAAATTCTGCAGGGTGCCCTTCTCGTTTGCCGCTTGCTCGCCCTCGGTCGCACGTGCACGGGCCCTATCCCCGGCAGACTGCCCGCTCTCACCAGACAGTTCCTTGGCCATGGCCGCGGTCTGGTTCTTGACCGTGTCACCGAAGGCAGCGAACACCACGATGGCCGCGATGGCGATCAGCGCCGTGATGATGATGTATTCGGTCATGCCCTGTCCACGTTGCTGACGCTTGGACGATTGGGGCTTCCTGATGAAATCGGTACGCATGTGACACTCCATAAAACTCGATGAAAGTTGCATGGAAAAGACGCAGATGACGACCTGTGGTCCTTTCCTCCCGCCAGAAACCACTCACCCTCTTCGGCAGACGCCGTCAGGCCTCTTATCGGTAACCTGACTGCGCCATTCTACTTAAAATCGGCCGCCTTCCAATAAAATCCTAATTCTTTATCTGTCACGCTCGATCAGCGGCGCAGCCTTCTTCCCACCGAAAATCATCTCGGCCGCTGGCGAATCTGAAGGATTTCAAGGGTTTCTTCTGCCGCGCCAGAGGCTCCGCCGCTGGCCACCATGCGTATCGGGCCGTAGCCCGGGGCGTACCAAGATGTCCACACACGCTCGCGCCCGCCCGTGGTGAAGCGCTCCACGAGGTGGCATGCCAAGGGAAACCGGCCCGCCTGCGTCTCCAGCGGGCCCATGCCCGCCAAAGATACCGTTTTCTTCATGCTCTCGGTCTTGCCTGCACCACCCTGCTCCCCGACGTGGCGTTGAACAATCACGGTGTAGCTGCGCTCCTCACCCACGACCAAGTTCAGGGGCATGCCGCCCCATTTGCCCACGGTTCGCACACGGCCATCCGGCGTCTCGTCGCCCGACACCATCAACTCGACCATC
The DNA here is from genome assembly GCA_964424535.1 of uncultured Aquimonas sp. Taxonomy (GTDB): domain Bacteria; phylum Pseudomonadota; class Gammaproteobacteria; order Xanthomonadales; family Xanthomonadaceae; genus Denitratimonas. The sequence continues at coordinate 6,978 of CAYRJS010000015.1, read as the reverse complement.
GCCCGCGGAGGATCATCCTCCAGCAAGGTAATGGACTCGAGCATCACCCGCCCCTGATTCAGCAGGGTGCGGTGATGCAGCCGTTGGAACCCGACAGGGTCCATCGTGACTTCTGCGTAGGGCTCCCACCGGTCGCCAACCTTCCTGCCGAGCGTGAAGGCAGCGCCTTGCGTGAATACCCTGAAGCAGTCGCGCATGGAAGCAGGCTCGGTTGAAGTGGACTCGCAACGGATCACCAGCGGCGCATGAAGCCGTTCCTCGCCATCCTCGGCAACCACCGAGCAGGATTGCCCGCTGGGCTGCCTGGCCACCATCAGTTGGACAGTGTCGTCGGACTTCACGTAAGGCTGGCCGCCATGGAAGGCGAAATGCGCTGACCCAGCCACGGGGCGAACCACCCGTCCCATACCATCCGTCAGCACGAGCCCAGGACTTGTCAGACCTTCGATTCGCCCAGCCAAAGCACGAAGGGCGGGCTCCGCAGGAAGTGGGGAAGGCACAGCGTCAGGCAGGGGCCGGACGAGGGGCGGCGCTTGCGCCCCATCCGGCGACGGCTCCTGAGGAAGCGCCGCCGCTTCGGCGGTATCGCCGGCCGAGGCCATGCCCGTTTCTTCAACGGGATGCGCACAACCCGCCAAGGCCAGACCCAGGAGCACCGAAGCCCATAGGCGCGCCACACGATCCCCGCTCCACCGACAGCGCATTGACATGCTCATACCCGCTCTTTCCACCAGGGCGCCAATGACTCCACCCCGCCCTTGGGCAGCCGTTTTCCAAGATCACGGAAAACCGCCTTCAATCCTGACAAGGCGTTGCGCGCCGTATCCTTGGGCCGGGAGTCTTCTTCCATCGAAGCGATCGCATCCAGTGCGGCCAGATAGGCGCGCTCAGCCTCCGGCAAGGTGCCAAGGCGCCGGCGCACATCGCCCAAGCGCACAAGCACTGCCGCGGACGACGCCAGCCCTTCGGCACCACGCCCTGCTTCGATCTCCGCCAAGCGGACAAGCAGCGCCTCCGCATTGGCAAAGTCCTCCAACGCCACCTGGGTGGCAACCAAGTTCGCCATCACCACCGTGGTACGAGGGCTGGTTTCCCCCAGCATTTTTTTCAGCACCGCCCGGGACCGTTCGAACGATTGCATGGCAAGGCGCATTTCTCCCATGCGAAACTGGACAGAACCCAGGTTGTTCAAACTGAGCGCGGTGTCAGGATGCCACTCCCCATGGGCAGCCTCCCGTATATCGAGCGCCGCCGAGTGGTGCTTGAGCGCCTCGTCGAGCCGGCCTTGCATGCTCGCCAACTCTCCCAGGTTGCCGAGCACAACCGCAATCCAGGGATGTTGCTCGCCATAGACCCGCCTCGTTTCTAGCGCAGCGGTCAGCCTTGCTTCCACGCTTGAGGGATCCACCGCTTCGAGCATCTCCAACTCGGCCACGTTGTTGTTGTAAATGACGATGAGTGGGTGAGTCGCCCCCAGAACATCCGTCCACAGGCTTCCAGCCATCTCAAACTGTTGACGGGCCGATGCCAAGTCGCCTTTGAGCCGATATGCCGCGCCGAGGTTGTTGTGTGCATGACCGACCCAGACGTGCCGCTCGCTCAGAAGAGAAGCCCAGGCGTCCCGCGCGGCACCGAAGGCCTGCAACGCCTGGTCCGGCTGAGCCAGCAGCAGATGCAGCAAGCCACGCGAGTTGTGCATGCGGGCCACCTGAAGATGCTGCCCATTCTGGCGCGACGCGAAACATGCCTCAATTTTGGAAAGCATTTGTTCGGCCTGATCAACCTGCCCCTCATGGACAGCCAGCTCGGCCTGCATTTGCCAGTATTCCAGAGACCGGGCACATGAGGGCGTCTGCCTGGCCGGTGCCTGGAGGTGCTGCAGGACAGCCCTGGCATCGGCATACCGCCCCAACGCCATGGCGGCCTCCGCCAAGCGCACCCGCAACGCATCGCCCGCCGCCCCTTTTGACGACGCGGACCATTGCATCAGCCGGGCCAATCTTTGCCTGGCATCGACGATGTCGCCTGCGAAGATCGCCGCCTCAATGGCCGCGATGTGCGCTTCTACTGCAGTGACGGACCCGAAAGAATCTGGCAATGCCTCCATTTCCGCTGCCAGGCGGCGCCGAACATCGCTGCCACGGACTTTGCCCTGTGGATCGAGCATCGCGAGTTGCAGGTTCAACGCCATGATCACCAGGCGCTCGGATTGCTTGAGCTGCATGGCAGCCTGCTGGACTTCAAAATAAGCCGATAGCTCTCCAGCAGATGCGATATCACCCGAGAAAATATGACCACGCCACTCGGTGAGCAGTGCGGCGACATAGGCGTCCTTCTCGTCGGGCGCAACCGATCGCAATACATCGCCAGTGACAAGGGAACCCATATCGGCGGGAAACGAGAGTTGCCGCCCATACACGTCCGACGCCTGCAGGTGCTGCTTCAGTCGACTTCGCAGGAGGGCCCCCGGTTGAATTTCCAGGGATTCAATCTCTTGCGCCGTCACACCTCCACTGGCAAGCCTGGCCTGCAAAGCTTGGTATTGGCCCAACCACCGATCAGAGGCATCCACCGTGGCAAGACGCTCGGTATCCGATGGCGCGAAGAACCGGACAGCCATCGCGCCGAGCGCGCCGATCAACACGGCGTATGCAACCCATCGGCGTCTTTGGCGCGTCCGATCCGAGGCGTTGTCCTGACTGGTGGAGCACCCCTTGCTACCCAACACCTTGGGGCGAATCCTCTGCTGGAGCGATGTCCACGCCATCGCCAGCCATTGCTGCGCTATTTCACTGAAGTTTCTTATGAAACCCTTCATGTGAAATTTCCCGTTCGCATCCCGGCCTGCGCATCAGGGGGCGGCATGCCCAAGACGTTCGAGTTCGCGCTGCAGCGCCGCGACATCAGCCTCGATGCGCTGCACGGCAGCCGAATCGATCACGCCCCCCTGATGCTGGCGCTGCTTCTCAGCGGCGAGTTGCTCGCGAGAGCGGGTCAACTCCTGCCGCAAGATGGCTACTTGCTCAGCGCTGGACTCTTTCGGCTTCGTGGCAGATGCTGCGGCCTGCGCCGCCGAGGCCACGGTGCCTCCGCCGGCAGACGAGCACAAAACCAACGCCGACCCCGCTTTGGGCGACGCCGTTTTGCCATAAATCACCCGACTGTCGGAGACACGCGTGTCACAGGATGGCTGCGCAGCCGCGCCCACTGAAACCAGCAGGCCTGCAACCAGCATGAGGCACCGCATCAATATCAATTGCTGGAACTGGTATCTGTATGCGAAACGGTGATCGTGATCACATTCGCATCGCTGTCCGTGATCGTCAATGGGATCGTGTCCAGACACGTGCCACCGACCACGAACACCTCGAATGAGTCACCCGCATCCTTGACGTATGCGGGCGAAAGCTTGATCTGATTGGGCAGCGGGTTGTAAATGGTATAGGGCTCCACGCCGCCGTACACCATGACCCGAGGGCCAGCACCCGAGGCCGCACATTTCGCGCTTTTTATCGAGATCTCTGCCGGCGTGGCAGACAACGCCACAGTTCCGTCATCAATACTGCCGCCACCGCCGCAGCCTGCGGCCACGATGGATGCAATCAATGGCATCAGCACCAGCGAAATTCGGTTGCCCATGATCCCCCCTCGTCCGTCGCAAAAACCAGACCGCCAGTTTGGCGGCAAAACAACAGATAAGCACAAAGACTACTTTTGATAGCTTATCACAAGCGCTGCGTGCTGGACTACCTTCTCGGCAATGTACGATGTTTATGGGCATTCTTCGAATGCTGTGGCCGAGCATATCGGACTTGGCCATCAGTGGCGCCGCATCGAGCCGTCTGTGCGGAGTGACAAGCCAGGACAACAAGAACAAGACGGCGCTGACAGGGAGTGGATGGCATGGAAGACCTCGAACGGGGGGCGCTGCGTGCGTGGGCGCACGCGGCTACGGAACGTGTTGGCGCGTGGCAGGGACAGGGTTGGCGGAGGCTGCGCGGGTGGCTGTGGTTGTTGGTGCTGTGTGCGGGTGTTGGTTCTGGCCCGTGGGTGCATGCGCAGCAAAGCATAGGCGCGGGCAGTTCAAGTACGGGATCGGGTTCAGGTACAGGCTCGGTGCTGGGGGATGTGCTGGGCCAACAGCCAGGGGCGGGGCAAAGCTGCCCGGCGGGAGGGCAAAGCCCGGGCGATCCAGGGTGCGCGGGAGCGGGCAACCCGCTGAACGCGATGACGGGCAACAAATACCAGCGCGAGGCGGACATGGCGGCGCTGCCGGGGGTGCTGGGGCTGGAGCTGGTGCGCCACTACAACAGCGACTTCTCGGGCTGGTGGCAGGGGGTGGCCGAGTCGTCCAGCGCGATGGGACGGGGTTGGCGCCTGAGCTACGACGCGCTGCTGCGCCTGCCCGCGGGGCCGGGGGGCAAGCGCATGACGCCGGGCGAACTGAGCGGACAGGGCGGCACCGACACCATTCGTTACCACAGCGCCGACGGCACGCAGATACCGCTGGCGCGGGCCGGCGCCGAATGGGCCTGGGCGGGCACGTACTGGCGGCTGCGCATCGAGCCCGGCGATGGCGCCAGCCCGTATGTGCTCACCGATGCCCAGGGCTGGCAGCGCCGCTTCGACGGCGCAGGCCGGCTGATCGCCATCCGGGCGGCCAGCGGCCACACGGTGCGCATAGAGCGAGACAGCCATGGGCGCATCACCCGGGTGACAGATCCGCAGGGCCGCCAGATGGCGCTGCACTACCCCGAGCCAGCCCCCAGTGGCAAAGGCCGCTCGCGTGTGATCCGCCAGGCCAGCCACATCGACACCCCGCTGGGGCGCTACAGCTACCACTACGGCAGCGAGCATCACGCGCAACAGACGACAGAAGCCGGCGCCCTCACCACCCTGGCCCAAAGCCGGGCGCAGGCCAGCACCCTGATGCGGGTGGAGCTGCCCGATGGCAGCCAGCGCCACTACCACCACGACGACCCGCGCCAGCCCAGCCTGCTCAGCGGCATCTCGGTGCGCGCTGCCACCGATGCACCATTGGTGCGTGAGGTCAGTTGGGCCTACGACCACCTGGGGCGGGCCGTGCGATCGGTCAAAGGCCCCATCCCCGCCGAAGGCCAGCGGGGGATGCACGATGTCAGCCTGCAATTCCTCGGGCCCCAGGGCCGGCAAAGAAGAGACGGCTCGGGGGTGAGCATCCTCACCAACAGCAAGGGTGAGCAGACACGCTACGAATACGAAATGATCGGCGGCCAGCGCAGGCTCACGCTGGTGCAAGGGGCTGGCTGCGGCAGTTGCGGGCCGGTCAACGTGCGCTACGGGCACGACAGCCTGGGGCGCCAGACCAGCATCACCGAGCTGAGCCCGGTGCGGGTGCAGGATGGCCAGGTGCAAGGACAAGGGCAGGCCCAGCCCCTGGGCATGCAAACCCTCACGCTGGATCCGCAGGGGCGCGTGCTGCGCATCGAGCAAGTGCGCTATCAGGGGGGCAAAGAAGTCGGGCGCGAGCTGATGGAGCGGCGGGACTACGCCGATGGGCGCTGGCCGCACCTGCCCACGCTGATCGCGCGCCCCAGCGTGGTGGCGGGCCGGGAGCACCGCGTGGAGCTGAGCTACAACGCTGCGGGCCAACTCACCCAGGTCAGGGAAAGCGGCTACAGCCCGCTGGACGGGACCGGGCAGATCAGCGCCGGCGGCGCCTCCAACGCCACGCCCATCGAGCGTGCCAGCACTTACCGCTACGAGACCATCGGCGGGCACAGCGTGATCGTGCAAACCGACGGCCCGCTGCCCAATGGGCCGGGCAACAGCCCGGCCGACAGCGACATCACCCAATTCGAGTGGGACCCAAGCGGCACCCGCTTGCTGGCTGTTACCTATCCCACAGGCTTGGCCGAGCGCTTCGAGTACGACAGCACCGGAGCCAACCCGAGTGCACGCCTGAGCGCCAGAGTCGACGCCCTGGGCGTTCGCACCGAACTGAAATGGGCCACGCATGCCCTGCGCGTGGAACAGGTGCGCCGCGCCGGGGTACAGGTGGACATGGGGTACGACGGCCAGGGCCGCGTGTCCAGCTACCGGCGCAACGACGGTGCGCGCATCGGGGTGGCCTACGACGACGCCAGCGGCACCATCCGCTATACCCTGCCCGATGGTGAGGTGAGAGAAATCCGCCGCGACAGCGAGGGACGGCTGAGCGCAGAACAATGGCTCGACGCGCAGGGCCAGGCCCTGGTGGCCGAGCGGCGCATCGACTACGGCCAAAGCGATGCGCAAGGGCTGCGCGAAGTGCGCATCACCGAAGCCAGCGGCGTGCTCACGCGCTGGCGGGCCGACCCGCTGCAAGCAAGGGTCCGCAGCGAGCGCGGCCAGGGCGAAGGCCGCCTGAACCACAGCGAGCGCTTTGATGCCGCACAGCACCTGCTGGAGATCCAGCGCAACGAGGCGGCCACGCAGCTCAAGGGCAGCGCCCAGGAAGCCCAGCGCAGCCTGGTGCTGCCGCACGGGGCCACGCACCGGCAGTGGAGGGACGACTTCGGACGCACGGTGCGCATAGAGCACCCCGACAGCGGCGTGCACCGCGCCGCCTGGGACGAAGCCGATCGGCAGACAGCGCGCTGGGATTCCGGCCGCCACAGCAGCGCGCGCTACGACGCGCTGGGCCGGCTCATTCAACTGCGCCACGCCAACAGCGACGGGCAAAGCGTCCAGAGCGCCAGCGCCACGCTCAAGGCCATCGTGCGGGCCGAGGAAGAGACGAACTGGCACTACGAGGGCGCGCTGCTGGTGCGCCAAAGCTCCAGCCACCAGGACAAGCGCTTCGCCTACGATGCCAACGGCCGGCTGATCGAAGAGCGGCTGAGCCTGAGAAAGCAAGGCAGCACAGCGCAGAGGGCAGCGAGCCAGAACAACGACGAAAGCTGGCTGCCCGAGCTGGTCACCGGTTACCAGCGGGACGGGCTTGGGCGGATCACCCAT
>CAYRJS010000014.1:20295-21762 GCA_964424535.1 uncultured Aquimonas sp. | reverse complement strand
TACAGCCAGGATCCGCGTCTGGAATGGGTGCTGGCCACCCTCGACGCCCTGGCCCCGCAAAAACTGCTGTTGCTGTGCAGCAGCCGCGCCAAGGTGCAAGCCCTGGAAGAGGCCTTGCGCACTCGCAGTGGCATCGGCATGGCGCGCTTTCACGAAGGCATGAACCTGTTGCAGCGCGACCGCAGCGCGGCCTGGTTTGCCCAACCAGATGGCGCCCGCCTGCTGATCGCTTCAGAAATCGGTGCCGAGGGCCGCAATTTCCAGTTCGCCCAACACCTGCTGCTGTGGGATCTGCCGCTCGATCCGGATGCCCTGGAACAGCGTATCGGCCGACTCGATCGCATCGGCCAGCAGGGTGAGGTGAACATCCACGTGGCCGCTGTGACCGGCAGCGCTCAGGCCGTGGTGCTGCGCTGGTATGACGAGGGCCTGGGTGCCTTCGAACAAGCTTGTGCCGATGGCCACGAACTGATGCAGCGTTTCAAGCCGCAGGTGCTGGAACTGATCACCGATTACGGCGCTGGAGAAGCCCGGGATGCGATCCTGGCGCAACTGCTGGACGACACCCGGCACGAACATGCCCGTCTGGCCGAACTGATTGCCCGTGGCCGTGATCGTCTGCTGGAACTGGCCAGCCAGCGTGGCGCCGAACAAAGCCTGCTGCGCGATGCTCTGGCTCGCGATGATCGCAACATGACCCTGGATGACTATCCCTGGCGTCTGCTGGAGCAATTCGGTATCCAGCATGAAGTGCTGGATGGACCGGTGATGTTGCTCGATCCTGAATACCTGACCCTGGATGCCTTCGAGGAATTCAAGGAAGGCCCGCGCCAGGCCACGCTCGAGCGCGCCACGGCGCTGGCGCGCGATGACCTGATCTACCTGCGTGATGACCATCCCCTGCTGCGTTCAGCCCAGGAATTGCTGCTGTCGAGCGAAACCGGTAACACCACCTGCCTGATCGACGACAACCTGCCACCTCGCAGCGTCTTGCTGGAAGCCATGTTCGTATTGGAATGCGTGGCCGACCAGCGTCTGCACATCGATCGTTTCCTGCCGCCCTGGCCAGTACGGGCCGTGGTCGATACGCGCATGCAGGCCCATCCTGATTTCCAGCCCAGCCCACGCGCGCGGCAACGCGCTGGCGACCGTCCGGTGGATCTGGCCCGTCATCGGCGGATCCTCAACACCCTGGTTCCGCCGATGCTGGAAGCCGCGCAAACCCTGGCCAGAACCCAGGCCGAAACCCAGATCGAGCAGGCCCTGGCCAACGTCAACCAGTGGCTGGACGAGGAAATCAGTCGGCTGGAAGCCCTGGCACGGGTCAACCCGGCTGTACACCCGGAAGAAATCACCGCCTTGCGCGATGAGCGCACGGCCCTGTGCCAGGCCATCCCGACCGCACGCCTGCGCCTGGATGCCCTGCGCCTGATTGCCAGCCCGGATTTTCTTGCCTTGCGCGGTTAG
>CAYRJS010000014.1:14980-20195 GCA_964424535.1 uncultured Aquimonas sp. | reverse complement strand
GCGCCTTGCTCAATCGATATTGAGTTTCTTGAGCTTGTAGCGCAGAGCGCGGAAGGTGATGCCCAGTTTGGCTGCTGCCTTGGTCTTGTTGTAGCGGCATTCTTCCAGCGCCTTCATGATGACATCGCGCTCCATGCGCTCGATGTAGTCGGGCAAATCCGCCGGCACCGCCATCTGCTGGCCGGTCACGAACGCCGGACGCACCACGGCACCGCCATAAGGGTCCTGGGGTACTGTTCCTGCACCCTCGAAATCCGCGCCTGCATTGCGTTCTGATTGATTCGGCAAGCGCAGGTCCGCCGGGGTGATGCCACTGCCATCGGATAAAGCCAAGGCCCGTTCCAGCACGTTTTCCAGCTCGCGCACATTGCCTGGAAAAGGATAGTTCACCAACTGCGCCATGGCCTCATCGGTAATAGGCGGTGGGGCTTCGTCCAGATCGGCGGCCAGGCGCGCCAGAATGCTGCCGGCCAGGGATGGAATGTCGCCACGACGCTCGCGCAGTGGCGGCACCCGCAATTCGATGACGTTGATGCGATAGAACAGGTCGTGGCGAAAACGCCCTTCCTCGACCAGATGCGACAGGTTCTTGTGCGTGGCCGAGAGGATGCGCACATCGACCGGAGCCTCGGTATTGGCCCCGACCGGGCGCACCGTCTTTTCCTGGATTGCGCGCAGCAGTTTGACCTGCATGTGCAAGGGCAGCTCGGCCACCTCATCGAGAAACAAGGTGCCGCCGTTGGCCGACTGGAACAGGCCTTCCTTGTCGCTGACGGCGCCGGTGAAACTGCCCTTCTTGTGGCCGAAAAACTCACTTTCCATCAATTCGGTGGGGATGGCGCCGCAGTTGACCGGAATGAACGGCCCGCTCGCGCGCGGTCCCTGATCGTGAATCAAGCGTGCCACCAGTTCCTTGCCCACGCCCGATTCCCCGCTCACATAGACAGGAGCCTGGCTGCGGGCGACCTTGGCGATGGTGGCGCGCAGGGCCTGCATCACCGAGGAATTGCCCAGCAGACGATTGCCATCGCGGGTTTGATCCTGCTGGGCCCGGCGTTCCTCGCCCAGACGCAGGGCGCTTTGCACCAATTTGCGCAAGATGCCAAGGTTGACGGGCTTGGAGACGAAATCGAAGGCTCCGGCCTTCAGCGCTTCCACGGCGGCATCGACATTGCCGTGGGCGGTGATCATGGCCACCGGCGTATCCGGGTAATGCTCGGCGATATGCTCAATGATGGCCTGGCCGGAGCCATCGGGCAGGCGCATGTCGGTAAAGCACAGGTCGTAGTGCCGATTGGCGAGCCTGTCCAGGGCACTGGCGACATCGGCGGCGGTATCCACCTGCAAGCCCATGCGTCCCAGGGTCAGGACCAGCAATTCTCGAATGTCGCGTTCGTCATCGACGATCAATGCTGCGTGGGGGGTACTCATGGGGATCGCGGATCATCCGGGGTCTTGATCTAACCGTGAAAACCTTAACGGTTTTGACGGTTTCTGCCAACTGCCACACGTTGGTCTGAAGTGCCCGTACGACCCGATCAGCCGCCGATATAGGACATCTCGATCTTTTGCCCCAGACCAGACGTGGTGCGGCTGCGCGATTCGGAATAGCGATCCCGCCGAGTCTGCCAGGTCGCCGCCAATCGTTCCAGAATGGCCTCGTCATCGGCACCTGCACGCAACAGGGCGCGCAGATCGACACCACCGGCGGCAAACAGACAGGTATAGAGGGTGCCTTCGGCCGACAGCCGAGCCCGTGTGCAGTTGCCGCAAAACGGCTGGGTCACCGAGGCGATAAAGCCGATTTCCCCGGCACCATCGCAATAACGCCAGCGCCGGGCCACTTCACCCGGATAATTGGCCGCGATGGGCTCGATCGGCCAACGGGCATTGATACGGGCCTGGATCTCGCGAGCTGGTACCACCTCGTCCATGCGCCAGCCATTGGTGTTGCCCACGTCCATGAACTCGATGAAACGCAGGACATGGCCGCTGCCGCGAAATTGCTCGGCCATGGCCTCGATGGCGTGGTCGTTGAGCCCACGCTTGACCACCATATTGACCTTGACTGGGGTCAGGCCGGCGGCGGCGGCATGGTCGATCGCGGCCAATACCTTGGCGACCGGGAAACGCACGTCATTGATGGCCTGGAAGGTTGCATCATCCAAGGCATCCAGGCTGATGGTGATACGGCGCAAGCCCGCCTCGGCCAAACGCCGAGCCTTGGCCGCGCTCAACAGGGACCCGTTGCTGGTCAGACTGATATCGCGGATGCCATCGATCCGAGCCAGACGTTCCACCAATTGTTCCAGATCCCGCCGCACCAGAGGCTCGCCGCCGGTCAGACGCAACTTGTTGACTCCGAGCCGGGCAAACAGACCAGCAAGACGGGCAATTTCCTCGAAGCTCAAAAGACTGGTGCGTGGCAGGAAGGCATGGTCGGAACCAAACAGGGCTCTGGGCATGCAATAGGTGCAGCGAAAATTGCAGCGATCGGTGACAGAGATGCGCAAATCCCGCAGGGCTCGCCCCAAGGCGTCGAAGGTATCCATGGGGTGCAATTCTACTGGACGGATCGTGCATCCTGTCGCAACATCGGAATCTGGATCACAGTCCTAATCCATCAATTTCAATGGGTCAGATGCCATGAACTTCGTTTTCCCGGCCACTGAGCCGGCCTGGGTGCCTATCGTCGGACGCCACGCCCGCTTTCCCGTGCACCGTATCTACTGCGTCGGACGCAACTTTGCTGCTCACGCGCGGGAGATGGGCACGCAGGTTTCGCGCGGCACGCCGGTATTTTTCTGCAAACCAGCCGATGCCGTCGTACCCGGCGGCGGCCCCCAGCCCTACCCCAGCATCACCGCCGAACTTCATCACGAAGTGGAACTGGTGGTGGCTCTTGGCCGTTCCGCCGAAGGCGTGATCGAACCCGAAGCCGTATCCAGGCATATCTTTGGCCACGCCGTAGGCCTGGATCTGACCCGCCGGGATCTGCAGGCAGCGGCCAAGGCTGCCGGCCTGCCCTGGGATATGGCCAAGGCTTTCGACCAGTCAGCACCGATTTCCGCCATCGTGCCGGTAACGCAGGCCGTGCCTGCCAGCGATGCCAGGATCTGGTTCGAGGTCAACGGTCAGCGGCGCCAGGAAGCGCCCTTGTCGGACATGGTCTTTTCCGTCACCGACATCGTGCACGAGCTGTCTCGCTGCTTCCAACTGCATGCCGGTGATCTGATTTTCATGGGCACTCCGGCCGGTGTCGGGCCTTTGTTGCCCGGCGATCACTGGGAAGCGGGCATCGAAGGCCTGGCCCATCTTTCCGGATACATCACAAACCGGAAAGCTGCATAGTAAATTAGTCAATGTCCCGCATCTGGCGGGATACCTTTTCAATCCATTCTTTCGAGGAGCATGAATCCATGGGCATGATGCAGGAATTCAAGGAATTCGCGATGCGCGGCAGTGTCATCGACATGGCCGTCGGTGTCGTGATCGGTGGTGCCTTCGGCAAGATCGCCGCGGAACTGGTGGACAAGATCATCATGCCGCCCATTGGTCTGTTGATCGGCGGCATCGATTTTTCTGCCTGGGTCATTACCCTGAAAGCGGCCAGCGTGAACGCGGCCGGTGAGGCGGTGCCGGCCGTCGTGCTCGGCGTGGGCGATTTCCTCAATACCGTCATCCAGTTCATCCTGATCGCCTTTGCCATCTTCATCGCCATCAAGGCCATCAATTCGATGCACCGCAAAAAGGAAGAGCCCGCCCCGGCTGCGCCTGAACCCACGGCTGAAGAAAAACTGCTGGGTGAAATCCGCGACCTTCTGCAACAGCAGGTCAAGGACGGCAAGTAATCACGATGCCCTGCCCCGGCCTGATCTGGCTGGGGCAGGGACTTTCCTGCGACTAGCGCAGGAACAGATACCAGGTGGCAGCACCGGCCACGACCAGGGCCAGTACCGTGACGGCCACCCAGACCATGGTTGAATCGGGCTTGGCCTGGGCCGGTTCGTTGCCCTTGGCCAGGCGTGAAACCGCGGGCACATCGGCACCCGGCGCCACCAACAGGAAACGGATGTTGTCCAGGCGCAGTTCTTCACCCGGCCGCAGCAAGCCTTCCTGCACGCGCTTGCCATTGATGAAGGTGCCGTTGGACGAACCCATGTCCTCCACCTGCAAACCGATCGGAGTGGGCCGGATCCTGGCGTGACGGCGGGAAATCTCTTCGCTGGCAATGGCGATATCGCAATCAGCCTGGCGTCCGATCAACTGTTCACGAATCACCGGATAGGTCTTGCCGAAGGCGGCACCGGAGACGCCGCGCAAGACGAATTTGGGCACGGCCATGCGCACCCGCGTGGCGCTGGCATCATCCACCGGCGCCGGCCGTGACGCCGGTGTCGAGCTGGCTTTTTCAATGGCCACCACGCGCGCTTGTACCCCGGCGATATCGATCAAATCACCTGGGTTCAAGACCACCCCATCCGGGGCATTGACCGACTGGCCATTGACCGCCAATGCGGCTCCGGGGGTCACGGCATGAAGACTGAGATGATCGCCCTCGCGACGCAATTGCGCGTGTTGCTCGAGCACGCCTGGTTGTTGCAATTCGATGGCCAACCCCGGTGCGCAACCGATTTGATGTCTGCCCTGTCCAATCAGGATCTGGGGATGCTCGCCATTGGGAAACAACAATTTCATCGCAACCTCGTCAGGGAATGTTACGCACGACACGAAAACCGATGGTATTGAATCCGGTCTGCGCTGGGAAGCTCTGCACCGCATTTTCATCCGGTAGTGTAGCCCAGCTTGCTCCCAGGACCTGGCGCTCGCTGCATCCGGCCCCCTGGCAATCTTCGCTCCACTCACGCACGTTGCCGGAGGCGTCACGCAGGCCTTGTCGATTCGAGGCAAAGGCCAGCACCGGTGACGTGGCGCCGTGGCCATCCTTGCAAGGTGCCACTTCGCCACGGCCTCCGTAGAGTTCACGATAACTGGCATCACGAAAATTGCCGGCGCGGCAATCAAGCCGAACCCCGACGCCGGCAGCACGCAATTCCTCGACCCCTGGCAAGCGGTAGACCTTGCCAGTGATCCGGCTCAACCAACGCGCATAGTCATCGGCCATGGCCGCCGAAACGCACACCACCGGATGGTTCTCGCCCTGGGAAAACCCCGGATCCAGAAAGGTCCGTCGGCGCGAGCTGCGAAACGTCGA
>CAYRJS010000014.1:7750-14880 GCA_964424535.1 uncultured Aquimonas sp. | reverse complement strand
TCGGCCACGTGTTCATCCGCCAATTGCAGATAGGTGCCGACAACCCGCTCGATACCCGCCCGGGCCTCGGCATTGCCCGCTTCGATCCGCAACACCCACTGGTAGCGGGCCAGGGCATTGCGTTCCGGCGGGCTGCTGTAACGCCGTGCGGCGATGTCTTCCTGGGCCTGGCGCAACAGGACCGGTATCGGATCGACCACGGTCTGCAGCCCGGCGGCATCGGTTTCAGCACCCGGATCGCCATCCTGATCATTGCCTTCGTCGCCGTCGCCGCGTGCATCCGCCCGACCTGGATCATCCACGATTGCGGGCACTGTGGATTCGGACACGGCACCATCGCGGTTGCCGGAGTAGCCGATGGCAAACGCGATGAGCACGACCACCAGACCCGCCAGACCCAGTACCGGACCGAGCCACCGCGGAGACGTGGCGTCTTCGGCATCAGGCGGCTGCATCTCTGGCATCGGCAGCAGGTCAGGCGCACGGGATTGCCCCGACGTCGGCAAGGCCGACGCGTGGGACAGCTCTTCGGGACTGCCCGGCTTGCGGTTTTTCAGACTGGTGGCGATCTGGCGCAAGGCACGGTTGAAGGCGGCGCAATCCTGGAAGCGATCCTCGGGATTTTTCGCCATGCAGCGATCGATCAACGGCTGCCAGCGGGCCAGAGTTTCCGGCAAGGGCGGCACCGGCTCGTAGACGTGGGCATAGGCCACCGCGAAGCTGTCTTCGCCGGTAAACGGCGTATGCCCGGTCAGCGCCTCGTAGCAGACCACGCCCAGGGCGTAGATATCCGAACGTGGGTCCACTTCCCCACCCCGGGCCTGTTCCGGGCTCATGTAATGGCTGGTGCCCACCGACAGGCCGGAGGCCGTGATGCGCGAGGTCAGGGCCATGGCCCGGGCAATGCCGAAGTCGGTCAGGCGTGGCTTGTTCTCGGCATCAAACAGGATATTGGTCGGGGTCACGTCCCGGTGCACATACCCGCGGGCATGGGCGTAGCCCAGGGCTTCGGCGACCGCAGCGATCACCTCCACCACTTCGGTCAATTCCATTCCGCGTTGCAAACGCGCCGTCAGGTCGCCGTTTTCCAGCAACTGCATGGAAAAATAATGCGCCCCGTCCGGGGTCACGCCGACGTCGTAAACCGGCACCACATGCGGGTGTTCAAGCGAGGCCAGCATGCGCGCTTCCTGCAGGAAGCGCTGGGCATTGACCGGTTCGGCAGCCAGGGACGGGCTGAGCACCTTGAGCGCAACTTCACGGTCCAGCATCACCTGGCGAGCGCAGTAAACCGTCGCCATGCCGCCACGACCGATCTCGCGGATGATGTCGTAGCCCGGAAAGTTCAAACCCTTCATCCTGACCTATGCCCGTCGCCCGCTCATTTGCAACCACCGATCATGCGCCAGCCCGGATTGTAGCGGAACGACAAATCGGAACGCGGCCTGCTGCAGCCGTTCGCAAACACCCGGCCAGACACGGTTGGAGTTTGCCAGTATTCTTGGCCCAGGATTTTGTCCCGAGCTCCATACTGCCATGCCTTTTGATGCCCCGGCGCAGGTCTCCTCGTGTGAACCCGACGCCGGCACCTTCGTGTTCTGCAATGCCTGCGCCCTGGCGCGGGCCTGTGAAGGCCGCAACCTGAAACTGGCGGCGCGGCGCAAACTGCAGGACATGGTGCGCCGACTGGGGCCGTTCGCGCCGGGCAGCCTGCTGTTTCGTCAGGGCGATCCCTTTTTGTCCATCACCGCCGTGCATTCGGGCACGGTCAAGACCTTCGTGATCGATGCTTCCGGGCGCGAACAGGTTCTGGGGTTTTTCCAGCCAGGCGACGTCCTCGGCCTGGATGCCATCCATACCGGTCGCTACCCGTGTCATGCCATGGCTCTGGATACCGTCAGCCTGTGCAGTGCACCGTTTCCAGCGATGACCGAACTGGCCACCGAGGCTGACAACCTGCAGTTGCAGATTTTCCGCCTGCTCAGCCACGACATTCGCAAAGCCGCATTGCTGGCCGGCGATCACACCGCCGACGAGCGCGTGGCCACCTTCCTGATGTCCTTGTCGCGACACCGCGCGGCGCGCGGGGAAATCCGCAGCGAACTGGATCTGGCCATGTCACGCCAGGACATCGCCAATTACCTGCGCCTGGCCTCGGAAACGGTGTCGCGGGTCCTGCAGCGCTTGCAGCAGGAAGGCGTGATCCGGGTCAATCGACGCCGGGTCGAGCTGCTCGACATGGCGCGCCTGGAAGACCTCGCCCTGCCCTTGCCCGCGCCAGCCCTCAACCCAGCAACGGCAGCAGAATTCCCAACGGGTGATGGGCACGCGCTACCGAGTAAATGAAGCCGAACACGGCCAGTGCCGCCAGCCAGGCCAATAGCCGTGTGCGCCGGCTGCGGGCGCGATGCAGCGCCATCACGCCAAGCACGATATAGACCACCAGCAAGGTCAATTTGGTGGCGATCCAGCCGGTGGTGATCGGATTCAGGCGCAGGACCCACAACAGCATCACGCCGCTGGTCAGCAACAAGGTGTCGATGCCGATGCTCAAACGTCGAACCGAACGCCACATCGGCCACTGCTGGCCCAGTTGCACCATCAAGCCGCGCAAGGCAAACAGGCTGCCACTGGCCAGTACCAGCCCGATATGGACGAGCTTGATCTGCAGATAGAAGGAAATCATGTCTTGGCCACCATTCAGCCGGGACGGCCATCGCGTCGCGGCCTGAGGTAAATCCAGGCCGAATGCAGGACCCAGGGCAGGAAGGCGACCAGCCAGCCACAGGCGGCAACCTGGACCAGATCCAGATAGGGAAAACCCGGAATCTCGGCGGCAATGCGGATCAGGGCGACGAACTGCATGGCGACAAAGGCGTACAGGGCGATGCGACCCAGCTCCAGAGGCCTGCCGGAATGGCCCATGGTCACCCGCGTCACCATCGCCACCAGCAGGCTGCCGAACATGCCGACCGCCAGTGCATGCAAGGGTGCCCGGTTCAGGATGAGCTCACCGTTCAGTGCCAGCCACAGGCTTTGCAGCACGAACAGGGCCATCGCCACCGACAGCCAGGCGTAGCCGACAAACAACACCCGCAACAGGCCCGGCATCGGCCGCCGTGGCCACCAACGCCACAGGCACATAAGGGCCAGCACCAGCAAGGGCGCATCGACCAGCCACAGCCACTGACGCAGATCGGCATAGTCCAGCACCACATGCGCCAGCCACAACGGCCACTGCGCCGCCAGCAACCACAGCGGTCGCCACGGCTGATAATCGGGCACCACGCGGCTGGCAAAGAACGGGAACATGCGATGGGCCACGGTGGCGTAGATCGGCAGCAGCACCGCGAAAACGCCCATGCGTACGGCGAGCAGCCCTACCCCGGCACCGGCATCATGCAGGAAGGCGGCAAACAGCAGCAGAGCGATCCAGCCCAGCAACAAGCCGGCCCAGCAACTGACGGCGTGCCAGGTGCGAAAACGGTCGCGGATCAGGATCCGGCCCAGCACCACCAGGCCATAACCCCAACCCAGGATCGTCAGCACCACCCCCAGATGCAGAGCATGAGAAAGCCCTGTGAAAGCCGCCACCAGGCACAGGATCTGGCCCAGGAACATGCCCAGGCCCACGGGTACGTAGTGCTTGCGTCCCAGCTCCGGCTGCCCCATCCAGCGCGGGAAGGTGGTCAGCAAGAATCCGAACATGAAGCTGGGCAGCATCTGGTACTGCATGATGACCCCGTGCAACCAGCCCGCGGGCACCCCGGCCACCGGCATCGGATTCATGTGGAACGACCACCAGGCCCACCAGGTCATGGCGGCCAGCACGTTGACCGCACCAATGAAGAACAGCAGACGATGGGGCGCTGCGGTAAGAACCGCAGGGACGGAAAACAGGGAAGAGTTGGAGGTCTGGGTATTCATGGTTCAAGTTTGCTGCACCGCCACAAGAGCGGCACTGACCTGGATCAAACAAAGGACTGCATCGCTGGCTAGCCCTTACGGCGGGGCGGAATCCTGCCAGTCGTTTTGCGCTTGCGCGACGGTCCAGTCGATCAGTTCGGGCAATAGTTGCTCCAGACCCTGGCCCAGCGCCGACACCGCGGCATCGACATCCTGGCCACTTGCCGGCACTTCGATCTGGAAGCTGCGGCTGGCCACGAATCGACCGGCAGGCTGGCGCAAGAGATCGGCCCGCAGGCGCACGCTGGCCTGGGGACCATCCGTCAGGACCAGTTCGAAAGCGCGTAGATCCACCTGCAGTTGATAGTCGCGCCCCAGCCCGGTGGAGCTGCGTTGCACTACTGGCAGGCGGCCATCGGCTTCCAGAGCTTCCAGCAAGGCGTCACCCAGCAAACCCGGCGGCGACTGGCTCCATGCGGCCCGGGGATAAACCTCGATTTGATTCGGCAGCGGTCGCACCAGGATGTGTACCGTCTTGAGCTGGCCACTGGCCGTGGGTTGGGTCAGGGCCAGGCGCCACGACACGGCATCGCCAACATTGTGATCGGCAAAATGCAGCATTGGGGTATACAAGCCTACCGGCTCGCGTTCGGGCAGGATCTTGCAGCCCGCCAGCACAATGCCGGCCAGAACGACCAGCAGCACCAGGCGGATACCTCGCCCGCTACCCGATGGTTGTGAAGACTGGATCATCGCGGCTTGAACTCCCGTGGTTTTGGCTGGCCCAGCAAAGGACCTTCGGAACGTGAAAGCTGGTCGGACAGGCGCTGCACGCTGTCCAGGGTGACGCGCAATTCCTCCAGGGTCGGACCGACCTGACGCAGGCCCTGGCCGGTAAAACCGGACAAGGCACTGCGGTTTTCCGTCACCAGGACATCCAGTTGCGCCGCCAGGGCATCGAGTTTTTCCACCGTGGCATTGGCGTTGGCGAGCAGGGCCTGGCCATCACTGGCCATCAGATCCCGGACCGAATCAGCCGCCGCCCCGATTCCGCCCAGGGTATCGTGCAACTGTCCCGAAGCCTGCGACAAGGCCCGGATTGCCTCGGCCAGGGTTTGCCGCTCGGCAGCCAGCGAGGCCGCCAGTTCATCGACGTGTTCGAGCACGCGCTGCACGTGGGCCACATTTTCATCCGACAGCAGTTCGGTAATGCGTGCGGCCACCTCGTTGACGCTGGACATGATGTCCTTGCCCGAAGCGGCCAGATTGGCCAGCACCGAAGGACTGGCCACGAGCACGGCGATGCGGTCCGGATCGTACAGGCGGGGACTGTCCAGGGAGCCACCAGCCATGCGGATATCGGCCACGCCGGTGACGGCGGCAAAACCCAGCGTGGCCTCGGTATCGGCCCGCACCAGATCGCGGCCATTGATACGCACGCGCACGCGCACCTGGCTCAAGTCCTTGGGATCAACCGCCAGGGATTCGACTTCGCCCACCGGCACGCCGTTGTAGGACACCATCGAACCCTTGCTCAGGCCGATCACCGATTCGGCAAACACGATATCGAAACGGGCCACGTCGCGTTCGCCGCCGAATTCACCCAGCCACAGCAGGCTGCCCAGGCACAGCAGCACTACTGCAATCACGAAGCTGCCGACAAGAATATGGTTGGCTCGGGTCTCCATGCTCAATCCTGCAATGAACGTTGTCGGGTCGTGGCTGCGGCACGCCCACGCGGGCCACGAAAATAATCCTGCACCCAGGCATCTGGATACTCGGCGACTTCGGCCAGAGGGCCACTCACCAGCACCCGGCGCTGCGCCAACACCGCCACGCGGTCGCAGATGGCATGCAGGGTATCCAGATCGTGGGTAATGAGAAAGACCGTCAGGCCCAGGCTGTCGCGCAAGGTCAGAAGCAACTGGTCAAAAGCGGCGGCTCCGATCGGATCAAGGCCGGCGGTGGGTTCGTCCAGAAACAGCAATTCCGGATCCAGGGCCAGGGCGCGAGCCAGGGCGGCGCGCTTGACCATGCCGCCGGACAACTGGGACGGAAACTTGCTGCCCGCATCCGCCGGCAAACCCGCCAGACCCAGCTTCAGGGCGGAAAAGCGTTGCATCAGATCCGGGGTGAGAAGACCCAGCTCGCGCATCGGCACTTCGATGTTTTCGGCCACGGTCAGGGAAGAAAACAGCGCACCGTTCTGGAACAGCACCCCGCAACGCCGGTCAATGCGTTCGCGGGCATTGGCACTGAGTCCGTCCACGCGCTCGCCGAACAGGGACACCTGCCCGGCGGCAGCCTGGTTCAGGCCGATGATCGAGCGCATCAGCACCGACTTGCCACTGCCCGAACCGCCAACCACACCGAGGATTTCGCCCCGGCGCAGGTCCAGATCAAGACCGTCATGCACCACCTGGGTCCCGAACTGATTGCGCAGGCCGCGCACCTGGATCACCAGGTCATTCAGTACTGATGCAGCCGATGCGTTCACCAGCCCATCTCCATGAAGAACACGGCCGCCAGGGCATCGATCAGGATCACCACGAAGATCGACTGGACCACGCTGGAGGTGGTGTGTCTGCCCACCGATTCGGCGCTGCCGGCCACCTTGAAACCTTCCAGGCAGCCGATCAAGGCAATCATCAGGGCAAACACGGGCGCCTTGGCCATGCCGACCCAGAAATGGCGCAGTTCCAGCACCTCATGCAGGCGCGAGAAATACATCGCCGGGGAAATCTCCAAGGCCAGACCGCACACCACGGCACCACCGACGATGCCCGACAGCATCGCCAGCACGGTCAGCAAAGGCAGCGTCAGTATCAAGGCCAGGGCGCGCGGCACCACCAGCACGTCGATCGGATTCATGCCCAGGGTACGGATGGCATCGATCTCCTCACGCGCCTTCATCGAACCCAGTTGCGCGGTGAAGGCGCTGCCCGAACGCCCGGCCACCATGATCGCTACCAAAAGCACGCCGAATTCACGCAGAAAGGAAATGGAGACCAGATCAATGGTGTAGAGGGCGGCGCCAAAATCACGCAGGATGGTGGCTCCCAGAAAGGCCACCACGGCCCCGACCAGAAAAGTCAGCAGGACGATGATGGGAACCGCGTCCAGGCCGGTCTGCTGCACCTGCACTACCCAGGCTGTCAGGCGCCAGCGACGCGGATTGACGAGCACACCCGGCAGGATCGTCAGCAGCAGGCCCAAAAAGCCGA
>CAYRJS010000014.1:5258-7650 GCA_964424535.1 uncultured Aquimonas sp. | reverse complement strand
TAGGCATGACTGCGATAACCGGAAATGGCCTCCAGCACGATGCCATCGTCGGCAGCGGCCCGTCGCATATGCGTCCAGGCAAGACCGGTAACCGCCGTCAGCCAGAGCGGGCGGCGAAAGCGGTCACGCCCGGCAAAACTCAGGCAGGCCGCTTCAGGCACCTGCGGCAAACCGCGTTCACGACCATAACTGGCGGCAATGCCCAGTTCCCGCAACAGCACCGGCAAGCCCCGCAAAGGCAAGGTTTCGCCGCCAAGCCGGGCATCACCTTCATACAGATGACGCAAGACACCTGCATTGGTCTGGCGTTGCAACACCCCTTGCCAGGCGTGCGGGCACAAGGCCCGAATCCGGTCCGCGCAGGTTACGGCCAGATATCGCCCATCCTGTTTGCGCCGCAAGACCCAATCAGCATCGGCCAGAGCACGCGCCGTGTCGTTGCCGCGCGCGCCCAGCAGGCAGGCGGGAACGGCTTCGAACAGCTCGAAATTCATCAATGGCAAGGCGGTGTCACGCATGCCGAAAGGGTACTTCATCCGACAGATTGGCGAGGTCCGGATTCAAGCACATCATTTGAGTGTTCCTTTCATCGCGATGAAGCGATACTATTTGCTGCCGGACCCCAGAGCCATCGTGCCGATACTCGCGAAAAGCACGAAACACCAGCCCATGCCCTCGATCAGTTTTGAATTTTACCCACCCAAGACCGAAGCCCAGCGCGCGCAACTGAACCGCGCGGCCGGTCACCTGGCCACGCATGCGCCGGACTATGTCTCGGTCACCTTCGGTGCCGGTGGTTCCACCTTGAGCTATACCCCGGAAACCATCCAGACCCTGCGCGACCGCCACGGCCTGGACGCGGCGCCGCATATTTCCTGCGTGGGCGGCACCCAGGCCGAAATCAGCGAGCTGCTCGATCATTACCGGGCCCAGGGCTGCCGACGCATTCTGGCCTTGCGCGGCGATCTGCCATCGGGCATGGCCAGCCCAGGCGAGTTTCGCCACGCCAGCGATCTGGTGGCTTTCATCCGCAAGCACCACGGCGACTGGTTCCGCATCGGCGTGGCCTGTTACCCGGAAGTGCATCCGCAGGCCGATGACGCCTTCATCGATCTGGCGCATTTCAAGACCAAGGTCGAAGCCGGCGCGGATCTGGCCATTACCCAGTATTTCTACAACGCTGACGCCTACTTTCGCTTCGTCGACGATGTCCGTCGGCTGGGACTGGAAATCCCGATCATTCCGGGGATCATGCCGATCCATCGCTTCAGCCAGCTGCGGCACTTTTCGCAACTGTGCGGGGCGGAAATCCCGCGCTGGATGCAAAAGCGCATGAGTGCCTGGGGCGATGATGTGGATTCCATCCGGGCTTTTGCCAGCGAAGTGGTGGCAAAGCTGTGCCAACGCCTGCTGGATGGCGGTGCCCCGGGGCTGCATTTTTACACCCTCAACCTGGCCCGTCCCAGCACCGCCATCCTGGAGCAACTGGACGTCGACAATAAATGACAGGCTGATTGCACCTGGCCTTGCCAGCCATGGCAGACTGCACCCATGCACCCCGCCTGTCTCGTGTTGCTGTCATTGCTGCTGACCTGTACCCAGGTTTCGGCCCAGACCGTGCGTCGCTGCATCAGCCAGGACGGGGTTCCGGTCTATACCGACAAACGCTGCGAACAACTGGATGCCTACGAGGAAGCCGGCCCGGTTCGGCCTGTCGAAGAAGCGGAACTGGCGCCCGCAACGCAACCGGGGGAAGCTGCGGAAATCCCGCCCTTGTCCAGCTATGGCCCGGTCAATGAGGATTGCCCGCGCACACCCGAGCGCTTGCGGGAAATGCTGGAACGGCAACTGGCCGAACGCGACATCAATGGCCTGGCCGGCCTCTACCACTGGCTCGGCATGGGTACCTGGGGCGCCCGCAGCGTGATGGACCGGCTGGAATACCTGGCCTCACGCGCCCAAGGTCCGGTCGAATTGCGCTATCCCGAGGCGGCCTTCGTGGTCTTCAACCCCGAAGCCTGGCCGGATCTGCCGCCCGAAGACCCGATCGGCATCCGCATCGCCATGGGCGGAGCTGACGCCGAACTGATCCCCGATGCAGCTACCGTGCGCACGATCCACTACGCCGGTTGCTGGTGGATCCATTTCTGAGGAAATTGCCGGCTCAAGGCTCGAATTCGAGCACGGCCAGACTGCCCCGGACATCATCACGATTGCGCAATTCCACCCGCCAGCCATACAGGCGGCACAGGCGCTGGACGATGGCCAGACCGATACCGGCCCCCTTGCTGCCGTGCGAACTTCCACCGCGATAACCACGCTCGAAGACCCGCTCGCTTTCCTCCAGCTCGATGCCTGGTCCGGTATCGAGCACTTCGACCCGATCCGCCAG
>CAYRJS010000014.1:0-5158 GCA_964424535.1 uncultured Aquimonas sp. | reverse complement strand
TTTCCTCCAGCTCGATGCCTGGTCCGGTATCGAGCACTTCGACCCGATCCGCCAGTACGGTCACCACGACTTCGCCTTCGACGGTGTATTTGCAGGCATTGCCGATCAGGTTGTTGAGCGCCACCGACAACACCGCTTCGGGCGCCTCGATGGAAACGTCCTGCTGTCCATCCAGACGAATCTCGACCGGCTTGTTGGCCAGATGCACGCGATTGGCCTCAACCACGGTTTCGGTCAACTTGCGCACATCGCAATGACCGCTGCCACGCTCGTTGCGCGACAGCATCAACAGGGCCGTGGTCAGGTCGATGCATTGGCGGGTGGCGCGATCAATCCGCAGCAGGCGCTGGCGCGTACGTTCGGTCACATCCGGCGCCGCCAGCAGCAGTTCGGTCGCCCCCAGAATCACCGCCAGCGGTGTACGCAATTCGTGACTGACATCGGCATTGAACTCCCGATCCCGCGCTACCCGCTCGGTCAATTGATCGGCGTAATTGTCCAGGGCCTCGGCCAGCAGGCCGACTTCATCAGCGGCAAAATGCGGGGCCAGGCGCTGGCGCGGGACATCGCCCTGAAAGGCCTGCACATGCGCGGCCAGGTCGGCTACCGGGCGCATCACCCGGCGTGAGGACCAGACCCCGACCAGCCAGGCCAGCAGGGTGAAACCAACCACGCTGAGGCCCAGCAACGCCATCAACTGGCGGGCGCCCAGAGCCTGGCGGCCATAGCCGTACTTGATGAAGGTGACGATATCCGGCGCCCGCGCCACGGCCAGTTTGAAATTGGCATTGCGACCACGTCCATCCGGATCACGCCAGTCGTGCACGCCCTCGGCAAGATCGCGCCAGGCCAGGGGAATGTTCGGGCTCTCCGGGCGATAGGCGAACATTTCGATCTGTTGTTCCTGCAGGCCATAGGCCGCATCCGGCTCCGGATGGGCGCGCTTGAACTCCAGGTAGGTATGGGCCTCGGCATCCAGCCACTCCACCACCAACTGGTTCTCGATGCGCTCGCGCAAGACCAGGGTGGAGACGGCAAACAGCGTGGTCAGGCCGAAGCCCAGCAACAGGAAGGAGATGATGATGCGGGCCCGCAGGCGCTGGCGGTGGCGCGGCCGCAGCACCTTGCCGGGGGGCGGTGGTGGCGAGCCGTCAGGCCGCATCAAGGTCCACGATCCGATAGCCGATACCGTGTCGGGTCTGGATCAAGGGCTTGTCGAAGGGCCGGTCCAGAGCCACGCGCAAACCGTGGATATGGACCCGCAGGCTGTCCGAATCGGGCAACTCTTCACCCCAGACCCGGGTTTCCAGTTCCTGCCGCGGCACCACCGCTGGCGAGGCTTCCATCAATACCCGCAGGATCTTGAGCGCGGTCGGATTGAGGGTAATCGAGGTGCCGGCTCGATTCACTTCCAGGGTATCGAGGTTGTATTCCAGGTCGGCCACGTTCAGAACCCGGGATGTACGCCCTTGGCGGCGGTTGAACAACACCCCCAGGCGAGCTTCCAGTTCCTGCAGGGCGAAGGGCTTGACCAGATAATCATCGGCCCCGGATTCGAACCCGGCCAACTTCTGCTCCAGGGCATCGCGGGCGGTCAGCATCAGCACCGGGGTCTGCTTGCGCGCGTCCTGGCGCAGCTTGCGACAGACTTCCAGGCCATCCATGCCGGGCAGGTTGAGATCGAGAATGATGGCATCGAATTCGTCGACGATGGCCCGATGCAGGCCGGTGACGCCATCGCCGGCAAAATCCACGGTATGGCCCCGGTCTTCCAGATAATCGCCGAGGTTGGCGGCAATGTCGGTATTGTCTTCGATAACAAGAATGCGCATGGACTGACAAGAGCTCCGGGATGGCGGTGACGAGGCAAGGGCAGCCCGTCGATCTGGATCAGTATGCCAGCAAATAAAACGGCCCACGGACGCGGCAAGCCAATACCGGGTCGCGTGGGCCGAAGCAGTTGCCCCGATTTCCACAATCAACTGATGCCAGATGCCCTCAGGAGTGTTCAATGACGACTGGCAGGACCAGTGTCTCCGACCTGGGATGAAAAACCCGTTAAGTTGAATTGATCACTTCGTTAATCAACAGCTTGGCTTCAGGTTTGCCCGGCCACGGCCTGTTCCACCCGGGCCACGATCTGCCCTGCCAGATCCAGCCCGGACGCCGCCTCGATGCCTTCCAGTCCAGGCGAGGCATTGACCTCCAGAACCAGAGGGCCACGCCGGGAACGCAACAGATCGACGCCGGCCAGTTGCAGGCCCAGGGTGTGCGTGGCCTGGATGGCCATTTCGATTTCCTGCGAACTTGCCTGCACCGCCGCAGCATGGCCGCCCTGATGCAGGTTGGCACGAAAATCATCCGCCTTGGCCTGGCGTTGCATGCTCGCCACCACCTCGCCTTCAAGTACCAGGCAGCGAAGATCGGCGCCATCGGCTTCGGCGATGAATTCCTGCACCAGAAACTCGGCGCGCAAACCGCGCAAGGTTTCGATCAGGCTGCGCGATGCCCGCGTGCTTTCGGCCAGCATCACCCCCTGGCCCTGGCTGCCGTGGTTGAGTTTGATGATGTGTGGTGCCGGGCCCAGCATGGCCATCAGGTCCTGGGTATCTTCGCTGCTGTCGCCGGCAACCGTTATCGGCATGGGCAAACCTGCAGCCACCAGCAACTGCTGGCTGCACAGTTTGTCGCGGGTCTGGGCCACGGCCTGGGCGCGGTTGAGGCAATACAGGCCCATGGCTTCAAGCTGACGCAACACCAGCACGCCATAGCGGTTGATGGCCGTGCCAAAACGCGGGATCACGGCATCGTAATCATCAAGTTCATGACCCTTGTAGCGCAGGCGCAAGCCGGTCGAGGCCATATGCAGGCAACAGCGCAATGGATCGAGCACGCGCACCACGTGACCCCGATCGCGCGCGGCTGTCACCAGCCGACGGGTTGAATACAGCCGGGCATCGCCGGACAGGATGATCAGTTTCATGGTGATGGCAGCTCGCGTCCCAGCACGAAACGACGCCCCGGATCGACCACCCAGGCTCCGGCCACGGCGCTGCGGCCAATCAGCATCGGATGTTTCAGGCCGTGCCGATCGGCCAGATTCAATTCCACATCCCGCTCCCAATCGCCCAACCGCAGCACGCTGCGCACGAAGATTCGTTCCCGCCCATGACCGCCGGAATTGGTGACCACGCGCCGATCCGCCACGGGCAGGCAGTAGTCCAGTTGCCGGCCATGGCCCAGATGCAAGGCAAACCGCACCCACTCGCGGCCATCACGCTGGAAACAGTTCTGACTGTCGACGTGCAGGGCGCAACTGCGGGCACCGGTATCCACTTTGGCCAGAACCACCAACCCGCCCAGCTCCGGCAAACAGGCCCATTCACTCCAGCCCAGGCACGGCAGGTTTTCCATGATGCGCATTCCGGTTTCGCCACCCATATTCCAGGCGCGCATCATGGCATGAACCTGTCATCCCGGCGTACCTGATGGATACGGACCCGCCTGCCAGCTTCCGGCCCCAGTACCGTTATCATGTCCGTTCCATCCCGGAGGTCGTCTCGATGCCGTCTCTTTTTCTGCGCCTGTTGCCACTCCCGCTACTCGTCTGTCTGCTGCTGGCCGGCTGCGACTCGATGCCGGTACGAAGCCAGGCGCCTGCCGTGACCGCCGCCGAACAGGCCATGGCCCAGGGCGATTTTGCCGCTGCTGCCCAGGCTTTTGTCGAGGCCGCGGACAGTCAGCGCAGCCAGCGTGATGCCCTGCTTTTGCGGGCCGCCGAAGCCTGGCGCGAGGAAGGGCAACTGGAACGCTCGGCCCAGATCCTCGCCAACATATCCAGCCGGCGTCTGGATGCCGATGCGCTGCAACGACTGGGCTTGCTGCAGGCGGAAATCGCCTTGTCGCAGCAGCATCCGACAACAGCACTGGAGCATCTGGGGTCGATTTCGTCCCAGCTTGCCCCGCGTTATCGCGCGCGCTTTCTCGAGCTGCGCGCCCGCGCCAACGAGGCCGATGACAATCTGTTCGAAGCCGCCACGGCACGTGCCGAACTGGGCGAACGCCTGCCCGCCGCCGAACAGGGCGGCAACCGCAGCCAGATCCAGACCTTGCTGCAAGGCCTGAGCGATCAGGATCTGGCTTTTGGTGCAGCGGCTCTGCCCGCTGGGCACCCGCTGTATCCCATGGCTGCGCGCGTTCTGATCAGTCGCGGCCTGCCCTTGCCCCATCCCTTGCCGCCCGGCGAACGCACGGAGGGTGATGAAGGCTTTGCCACCCAACTTGATGGCTACCGTCCCCGCCAGCGCGTCGCCCTTTTACTGCCGCTGGAAGGCAACCTGGTGGATGCGGCACGGACCGTGCGTGATGGCTTTTTCGCCGCCTATTACAACGAATCGCGGCAACGTCCGGAAGTGCGCATCTACGATACCGGCAGCGATCCGGAAGCTGCCGTAAGCGCCTGGCAACAGGCTCGCAACGATGGTGCCCAGGCCATTGTCGGCCCGCTGGGTCGCGATGCCGTGGCGGCCATTTTCGCAGCCGATCAGGAGGGTTCAATTCCGCTGCTGGCCCTCAATCGCGGCAGCGAAATTCCGCCGCCTTCGGGCAGCATGAGTTTTGCTCTGACCCCGGAAGATGAAGGCACCACCGTAGCCAATCGCATCATCGAACACGGCGGTACCCGCGTGATCGTGATCGAAACCGGCGACGAGTACGGTCTGCGTGCCGCTGCCGCGATGCAGGAACGCCTGCAACAACGCAATGGCCACGTGGTCGCGACTGCGCGCCTGCCCGCCGGCAGCCCCAATTACGCCAGCGCCATCAGCTCGGCCCTGAGCCAGGCCGGTTCGCGCCGGGTCATCCCGGAAAGCGGCGATACCACGGTCGAGGAAAACCGCATCAAGGTCGAGGCCGATGCCATTTTCTATACCGGCCGCGCCAGTGAAGCCCGCTTGCTGGTGCCGCAACTGCGCATGGCCGGAATTTTCGACCTGCCGATCCACGCCACCTCCCAGATTACCTCCGGCACCGGCAATGCCCGTCTGGATCGGGAACTGGACGGCATCGAATTCACCGAATCACCCTGGCTGTTCCGGGACAACCTGCCGGACCTGCCCTCAGCCGCCGCCGTAGCCGGCCTGGGTCATCTGCAAGGCAG
>CAYRJS010000013.1:1288-22073 GCA_964424535.1 uncultured Aquimonas sp. | reverse complement strand
TCGGCGCGGGCATTGAGTACGTGTCGGGGAGCACCGGCCAGGCGGTTGTTGCCGCGTACCGGGTCATTGTCGAAATGGAAATCCTGCCAGGTCCAGGCCAGTTCAAGTCCGAGCCAGTCGGTTGGGCGACCGCCCAGGCCCAATTCCAGCCCCGTGTGGCGGCTGCGATCAGCATTGGCCGCACCCAGCGAACTGCCGGTGACATCGCGCAGGCTGAGCAGTTCATTGCGCACCTCGGAACGAAAGGCGGTGGCTTCCCAATACAGGCTGCCACGCCGGCCGCGCCAGCCGGCTTCGAAGGTGTGGGCGGTCTGGGCTTTCAGATCTGGGGTGCGAAAAGCGTCGGCGGCCAAGCCTGGATTGGGTGGCTGTGGTCGTCCCGGGCTGCTGTTGGGCGTGCCATTGACGGTGGCCAGCAGGTCGTCGTGGGTCGGCGGCTCGAAGCTGCGGCTGAAGGCGGCGAACAGGGTCTGGTCCGGGCTGGCCTGGAAACTGAGCGCCAGGCTCGGGGTCCAGCCGTCATAGTTGCGCGCATAACTGGTGGAGACGGTGGGCACGGCTCCGTCGGGCAGGCGCTGGGTTGGATTGCCAGGGTTGAAGGCGATGGTGGGCCGGGTCGCGGCGAGGTAGCGATTGTCGTTGTCACGACTGGCGCGGGTGA
Source organism: uncultured Aquimonas sp. (assembly GCA_964424535.1). Lineage (GTDB taxonomy): Bacteria > Pseudomonadota > Gammaproteobacteria > Xanthomonadales > Xanthomonadaceae > Denitratimonas. The sequence continues at coordinate 21,412 of CAYRJS010000013.1, read as the reverse complement.
AGGACGTGGCCGGCGAAAGAGTCCAACGTTCCCCCAGCGGCAGGTTGAAACCGGCGTGTGCGGATACGGTATCGGCATTCAGTCGGTTTTGCCCGAACAGATCGCCGCGCTGGCCGGCGACGTTGAGGTAGCTGGTGCGATCCGCCGAACCCCGGGTGTACTGGGTGGTGAACTCGAAGCGTGGCAATATCTGGTCCGGATCCGGCTGCCAGGCGTAGCGGATCACCCCGGTGGCATCGCCACCATCGGTGCTGCGGATATCCGCGGCCATCGGGAAACGGAAGCTGTCATCGGTATGGCTATAGCCCAGCACCACATCGAGCAGATGCGCATCGATCTCGGTGGTGGTACGCGAGCCGACGCGATATTGGCGGGTATCGCGACGCGGCTGGTCGCGGATCACGTTCGGGCCAGGGTTGCGCGCCATCCCATCCGGGCCAAGCACCGGGCCGGTGTGGACCTGACTTGGGTCGTCACGCAAGGAAGACCAGGGCAGCGGTCCGGAAACCTGGAGGCCCAGGTCGGTATAGCCGAAGAACAGGCGGGTCTGGGTGGTTTCCGAATGCTGGAAGCCGAGGTTGGCGTTGAAGGCGCTGCGCTCGGAGTCGTTGTAGTCGCGAAAACCGTCGCGGCGGCTGTAGTCGGCCTGGACCAGGGCATCGGTGGTAGCCGATGGAGTGAAGCCACTGCGGATGCTGGTGCCGATCTGGCCGAAAGAGCCACCGTACAGGCCGATGCGCATACCCGGATGGTCAGCGCCGGTGGGTGAAACCAGGTTGAAGGCGCCGCCCAGTACCGAAGCACCCAGGCGATTGGCCATATAGCCCCGGTAGATTTCCAGAGTGGCGGCCTGGGCTGGATTGACCAGGCCGACCACATAGGACCCATCGGCACGATTCAGCGGCAGGCCATCCTGCAGCACGAGGATGCCGCGCTCGACCGGATTTTGTTGCAGGCCCGAGCCGCGCACCTGGATGCGGGGCTGATCGTTGCCGCCGAAAAAGTCCTGCACCACGACGCCCGGAGTCTGTTGCAGGGCGCGCGAGAGGGTGAGGTTGGCGCTGTCGGGAAAACGCTCGGCACCGATGCGGGCGACGCCGCCGGGCAGGACCTGGAAGCGGCGTTCGATTTTGGCCTCGCTGCTGCCTTCGACCACGATGGTATCCAGCCAGGTGGCCCCGGGAGCGGCTGATTGCGCCAGCGCCTGGTGGCAAGGCAGGACCGAAAGGATGGCCAGCGCCAGGATCGAGCCGGCGAAGAGGGCACCATGACCGTGATCAGGCCGAAAGACGAGGTCATTGCCAATGTGATCGGACGAGAAGGTGTCATCGACAGCGATGGGCGTCGAGGTGATCTGGAACGCGGGCTTGGACATGTGGGTGGCCGACTGGTAAACGAGAATGCGAATCATAATCGTTCACACTCATTTGATCCAGATCAGAACACCCATGCCGGTGCCATGTTCAGGTAGCAGGTTGGTTACACGTTCGACAAGGCGGCAGGTCGAGTTTTTGCAGTTGCGCGTCGCTTAGACGTCCGCTGGTGCCCAGGCGACGACCGTCGGCATGGATCACCAGGGTGCGTGGCAATTCACCGCCCCAGGTGGAATCGAGGATAAAGTTCAGGCGTTCCGGGCTGGCTTCGCTGTAGGCGCGGGCCGGGTAGGCGGCCATGCCAGCGGCGTCCAGGCGAGCTGCCAGCTCGTCGTGTTGCTGGATCGGATCGGTGGCCACCAGGATCAGTTCGACGTCATCGGTCTGCTCTTTTTGCCACTGCGCCAGGTAGCTCATGTTTGCCTCGCAATAGTGGCAATACAGAGCCCACAGCATCAGCACGCGAACTCCTTGCGGTGGCGGCTCCAGCAGCGTGGGTGCTTCTGCGGGCGTCAGTACGGAAATTTCCGCCGCCGGGGCCGGCATCGACAGCATCAACAGCAATGCCAGGCTGGCAAACCATCGAGTGATCATGGCGCCGTCACCGTCACCACGCGGTAGCCTTCGGCAGTATTCCAGCCGACAAAGACGTGTCCGGCGTGCATCAGCAACTGCGGTGAATCCACCGCAACCGAGGACGTGGCCAACACGCGCGCGGGCTGGAAATGCTCGCCAGCATCATCGGACTGGCGCAACAGCAACTGGAAGCCTTCGGCATCGATCTGGTTCCAGACCACATAGACCTGGGATCCGGTGCTGATGACATCTGGGTGCCCGGCACCGGCACCGGCCAGCGCCAAGGTGTGCTCGGGTGGCTGATCGGCGTGCAATTGTCCATACCACAGGCGCGGCCCATCACTGGCTTCATACCAGACGCCATGCACCTGCCCATCGGCTCCCAAGGCCAGGCCCGGGCCGTGATCGGGGCAGGCTTCGATCTGCCATTGGCTGAAGGTGGCGCGTCCGCGGGATTCATGATCGGGATCCGGGCTCAGCGTGGCCAAGGTGTGGTCGCGGATATTGTCGGGATACACACTGCGGAAAAAGGCCGTGGCCCGGGATGGACCTGCCGCCAGCAGGCGCGTGGCGCAACACTCGCAGCTGTGGTCGACGAGCTTGCGCTCGGGGGCAAAACTGCGACCGCCATCGCTGGACCAGGCACTGTAGAGGGCAAAACCGGCGTAGTCCTCGTCCTTCTTGTGCGCCGCATCCGTATCACGGGCGTCAATCCAGAGCGAGACGATGGTCCCGTCATCGCTGACAGCCAGGGAATCGAAACCGCGCGTGACGACGCTGTGGTCGTGATGCACCGTCAGGGGAGCGGAAAAATGCCGGCCACCATCATCGGAGCGGGCAAAACGAATTTCCCCGGTCCAGCCCTCGGTAACTTGCCGGGTCCACTGCACGTAGACGTCACCCGTGTCGTTCACGGCGATCTTGGGCCGGTTTTCGCCCCGGGCGTAGATGCGTTCGCCAACAGGATTGACCTGTATGGGGTTGCTGAAGCGCTGGCCGAAATCGCGGGAATGGCGCAACAGGACGTGGTCGTGTTCGCTGGTCACGACCCAAAGCCCGCCTTGGGCATCAAAAGCGGCCGAGGCACCCAACGCGGCACCGACTGGATGCTCGTGGGCGATCGCCGATCCGGCCCCAAGAGACAGACAAGCCAGCAGGCCGAGACGGGCCAGGCGAAAGATTCGGAATGAAGACATTGACAGACTCACTGGGTATTGGTCGTTGCACGACGGCAGATCCGGACCACAGACCTCACCTCTTCATGTGCCGCCGGCCAGGATCAAAATCAAGTTTGATGCCTGGTGAAGCCCTCAAAGCGCCTCGGAAGCAAAATCCGCCAGACGCGAGCGTTCGCCCCGGCGCAAGGTGATATGGGCGCTGTGCGGCCAGTTCTTGAAACGGTCCACGGCGTAGGTCAGGCCCGAAGTGGTCTCGGTGAGGTAGGGCGTATCGATCTGTTCGACATTGCCCAGGCACACCACCTTGGTACCCGGCCCGGCCCGGGTCAGCAGGGTCTTCATCTGCTTGGGCGACAGGTTCTGGGCCTCGTCGATGATCAGGTAGCGGCTCAGGAAAGTGCGTCCACGCATGAAGTTCATGGCCCGCACCTTGATGCGGCTGGCGAGCAGGTCATTGGTCGCCGCCCGACCCCAACTGCCGCCTTCATTCGGGGGCTGGGCCAGCACTTCCAGGTTGTCGGTGAGCGCGCCCATCCAGGGCGTCATCTTCTCTTCTTCGGTGCCGGGCAAAAAGCCGATGTCCTCACCCACCGAAACCGTGGCCCGGGTCATGATGATCTCGCGGTAACGGGATTCGTCCATGGTCTGGGCCAGGCCGGCGGCCAGGGTCAAAAGGGTCTTGCCGGTGCCGGCGGTACCCAGCAGGGTGACAAAATCGATATCCGGGTCCATGAGGGCGTTGAGGGCGAAATTCTGCTCGCGGTTGCGCGCGCTGATGCCCCAGATGGCGTGGTTGGCGCTGGCAAAATCATCGACCACCTGCAAGATGGCGTGACCGTTGCCGGCCTTGACCACGCGAAATTCGAGTTCTTCCTCGCCAGGCAGATACAGAAACTGGTTCGGATACCAGGCCTGTTCTTCTGGCAGGCACTGGATCTCGTAGAAGTTGTGTCCGCGCTCGCTCCAGGAGCGCAGGTCGCGCTCGTGCCGATCCCAGAAATCCTGGGGCAAGGCGGCAGCACCGGTATACAACAGGCTGAAATCGTCGAGGGCGCGGTCGTTTTCGTAGTCTTCGGCAGGCAGACCGGCGATATGGGCCTTGATGCGCAGGTTGATGTCCTTGGATACCAGGACCACTTCGCGATCACTGCGGGCCTCGCGCAGGGCCAGGATGGCGGCCAGGATCTGGTTGTCCGGGGCGACCTTGCCGAACTGGTTGCCGTGTTCGACCGTGCGGGTCTGGAACAGGAGCTTGCCGGGGGTCTTGTGACCTTGCAGGCGCAGATCCTGGGGCCGGCTCAGACGCAGGCCGGAGGTGATGTCGCCATTTTCGCTGGACTCGATCAGTTCGTTGATGAAGCGGCTGACCTGGCGTGCATTGCGGCTGGACTCACTCATGCCTTTCTTGTTGGCGTCCAGTTCCTCCAGCACGGTCATGGGCAGAAAGACGTCGTGTTCCTCGAAGCGGAACAGGGCCGTCGGGTCGTGCATCAGCACATTCGTATCCAGACAGTAAATGCGCAAGGTGGCTGCATCCGGTTTGGGGTGAAATCAGGAAAGCTCGTGCAGGGCCGCAAGTACGGCCTTGGCGTGGTCGGGAACCTTGACCTTGCGCCAGACCTTGGCGATGCGTTGCTTTGGATCGATCAGAAAGGTACTGCGTTCGATGCCCATATACGTGCGCCCGTACAACTTCTTTTCCTTGATCACGGCAAAGGCCTGGCACAGGGTTTCTTCAGGGTCGGAAACCAGCGGAAAGGGCAGGCAATGCTTGCGGGCGAAATTCTCGTGCGAGCGCAACGAGTCGCGGGATACACCCAGGATCACGGCATTGGTGGCCTTGAATTGCGCCTCCAGATCGCGAAAGTCTTGCGCTTCGCGGGTGCAGCCCGGGGTGTTGTCCTTGGGATAGAAGTACAGCACCAGCCACTGCCCGGCAAAATCCGCCAGACGCACCTGGCGACCATCAGACAGGCTGAGTTCCAGATCGGGCAGGGCATCTCCGGGTTCGGGCATGGGCATCAGAACTTCATCGGGTCGAGGATCGCGTCGAGGTTGAGGTGATCGCAAAATTCGAGAAAATCATCGCGCAAGGCGGCGATGTGCATGGTCGAAGGAATGCCCACGGTGAGCTGGGCCGAAAACATTTCCGCCCCGGTTTGCATGGCACGATACCGGGCGCTGTGCAGGTTTTCGATGGTGATGTCCTGACGGGCGAAAAAATCCGCCAACTGGAACAGGATGCCGGGTTTGTCGGCAGCGATGACCTCGACCATGTAAGGCAACAGGTTGCTTTGCCCCGGCTTGGGCTCGGTGCGATACCAGAGCAAGCGCAAACCGTCTTCGCGCTCCAGTCGAGTCAGACCCGATTCGAGCTTGGCCACGGCATCCCATGGACCCATCACCAGCGCCAGCACCGAGACATCGCGTCCGACCGTGGACAGACGGGCATCGACCAGGTTGCAGCCGCTGTCGGCAATACGTCGCGACAAGGACAACAAGGGTGATTCCGGATGCGTCGCGAAGGCGTTGATCAGGAGGTAGTTCTCGTTGGTATTGGGGCGTTGCTGCGGATCCGCCAAGGCGACATTCCAGGTAAAGACGCGCGCGGGCGTCGGATGGTGTGGATGCCAGCATACTTGCCCGTGCTTCGGGCTCGCAAGTAACATCGCCTGCCCCCTACGATGGACTGGTTCCGTGCAGATTTCCGGCAGCATCACGGCTCTGGCGACGCCATTTGGCGCTTCCAGGGCGATCGATTGGACCGCGTGGGAACGCCTGCTCACCCGCCAGCTCGAAGCGGGCACCCAGGGCTTGGTGGTGGCTGGCTCTACCGGCGAAGCCGCCATGCTGTCGGCGAACGAATTCAGCGAACTGGTCAAATGCACGGTGACCTTCGTGGCCGGGCGGGTGCCAGTGGTGGCCGGTGCCAGTCAGTCTGGAACCGCGCAGACGATCAGCCAGTGTCAGCGTGCTCAAGATGCCGGCGTTGATGCCGTGCTGGTGGCGGCTCCAGCCTATGTACGGCCAACCCAGGAAGGCCTGTACCAGCATTTTTCCGCGGTGACGGCAGCACTGGATATTCCGATCGTGCTTTACAACGTGCCTTCACGTACGGCAGTGGATCTGTTGCCGGAAACCGTGGCCCGGCTGGCGCCCGATCCGGGCATCGTGGCAATCAAGGACGCCGTGGGCAAGATCGAGCGCATGCAGGCCTTGTTGGCGCTGCGTGGGCCGGATTTTGCCGTGCTCAGTGGCGATGATGGCAGTGCCTGCGATTCCCTTCTGGCCGGGGCGGATGGCGTGGTGTCGGTGGCTTCCAACGTGGTTCCTATGGCCTTGCGCACCTTGTGCGATCAGGCCCGCGGCGGACACGCCGAAGAGGCGCGCAGGCTGAACGCGACCCTGACCGAAGTATTCCGGGTTCTGGCGCTGGAGCCCAACCCGACCCCGGTCAAGGCTATCCTTGCGGCTCTGGGCGTGTGCGAAAACCATTTGCGCCTGCCGCTGCTGCCGTTATCCTCTCGCTTTGTGCCCGAGGTGGAAGCCTTGGTCGAGGTCATCCACCAGGTCGAAGCCCGACCATGGCCGCAGCACGCGACCTGATTTTTCCTGGAGTTGAAACGTTGATGAACGAGAGTGTGGCGATGGGACGCAAACTGATGCTGGCAGGCCTGGTCGGCGTGTTGCTGGTCAGTTCGGGCTGCAGCTGGTTTCGCAGCAAGACCGGTTACGAATTGAGTCCGGAATCCCGGCCCCTGGAAATCCCGCCGGAACTGAGCATGCCCGCCAGTGACAGCGCCATGGCCATCCCGCCCGCCAGCGTGACGCGGCCGGCCGATGTCAGTGGGGCCTTCACGCTTGGCGATGTCCCCATGTCGGCCTATGGCCGGATCGGCATTGCCTTGGGGCGCATCGATGGGGTGGTGATCAACGAGCGCTCGCAGTTGTTGACCGCCTATACCGTCAGCTACGAAGGCGAAACCTTCATGATCCGGATCGCGGCACAGGGCGATGGGACGCGCGTTTCTGCGGTCAGCACGGAAGGGCGCGAACTGGGCTCGGACGCGAGTACCCAGCTGCTTGGGCAGTTGCGCCAACGTCTGCAGTGAGCAAACCTGATGTGAAAACGCCGGCGTGAAGTCGGCGTTTTCGTACAGGGGAAAGGCTTTCAGCGCTCCAGATACTTGAATTTGTCTGGCGTGCCGTTCCATTCATCCGCATCCGGCGGTGGATCCTCGCGGACATTGAGCACGGGCCAGATCTTCGACAGTTCGGCATTGAGCGGGATATAGCTTTCCTGTCCGGCGGGCACGTCTTCTTCGGCGAAGATGGCCTCGGCCGGGCATTCGGACACGCACAAGGTGCAGTCGATGCATTCGTCCGGATCGATCACAAGGAAATTCGGCCCGGCGTGGAAACAATCCACCGGGCAGACTTCAACGCAATCCGTATACTTGCAACGGATGCAGTTCTCGGTAACGACGAAGGCCATGGGGCGAACAATCCGGAATGGCGCTCCCAACGAGGTTCGAACTCGTGTTCCCGCCTTGAGAGGGCGGTGTCCTGGACCACTAGACGATGGGAGCGCGTTGAGCTGTATGCAGCCGAACGAGTAGTATATTGTTTCCCGATGCCGACAGGCAATCCACTTTCATCCATCGGCAACGAAGAGTCCGTGCATCCAGGCACCCTTGCAGAGCGCATCATTCCGCGCGATCAGCACCCCATCTCCCGCAAGAACATCAGCTCCAGTGCGCTGAAGGTGTTGTATCGCCTGCATGAAGCGGGTTTTTCCGCCTGCCTGGTCGGTGGTGCGGTGCGGGATCTGTTGCTGGGTCGTGTACCCAAGGATTTCGACGTGGCCACCGATGCCACCCCGGAACAGGTGCGCCAGTTGTTCCGCAACTGCCGCCTGATCGGGCGGCGCTTTCGTCTGGCGCACGTGGTGTACGGGCGCGAAATCATCGAGGTGGCGACTTTCCGCAGCGGCGATGACGATGGCTCCGGAGATCGCGAACTCGACAACGGCCGCCTGGTGCGCGACAACGTCTTCGGCAGCATCGAGGAAGACGCGATCCGGCGGGATTTCACCGTCAATGCCCTGTACTACTCGATTGCCGACTTCACCGTGCACGATTACGTGGGTGGCTTTGCCGATGTCCAGGCCAAGGTGCTGCGCCTGATTGGCGAGCCCGAGGCGCGGTATCGCGAAGATCCGGTCCGGATGCTGCGCGCGGTGCGTCTGGCGGCCAAACTGGGGTTTCAGATCGAACCGGCCAGCGCCGCCCCGATTGCGGTTCTGGCGCCCTTGCTGGAACAGGCATCCAATGCCCGCCTGTTCGATGAATCGCTCAAGATGTTCCTGGCCGGGCACGGCGCCCGGGTATTTGAATTGTTGCTTCAGCATGACCTGGTGGCGCAACTGCTGCCCGATACCGCTGCCGCGCTTGCGACCGATCACGCTGGCCTGTGTCAGGATCTGGTGCTGACGGCCCTGCGCGGTGGTGATCAGCGCGTGGCCGATGGCCGTACCGTGACTCCGGCCTTCCTGTTTGCGGCCCTGTTGTGGCCGGCCTATGCCGCCGCCGTCCAAGCTCTGCTGGCCGATGGCCACGACCTGGCCGTGGCCGAACGTCGGGCTGCGGATCGGGTGATCTTGCGCCAGGCCGAGCGTATCGCGATACCCAAGCGTTTCAGCCTGCCCATGCGCGAGATCTGGTGGATGCAGTCGCGCTTTCCCCAGCGTCAGCGCAAGCGGGTATTCCGTTTGCTCAATCACCCGCGCTTTCGTGCGGCTTATGATTTCCTGGACCTGCGTGCCAGCGTGGTGCCGGAACTGGTCGCCGAACGTGACTGGTGGGCCTGGGCCCAGTCGATCACCCCGGAAGCGCTGGCCGAGCAGTTGGTCGGCAAGAGCACCAAGAAAGCCACTGCGACGAAGGCGACGCCAGACGAGGGTGAAGCCAAGCCCAAGCAAACCCGTCCGCGTCGACGTCGTAATCGCAAAGCGACCAGCGTGACGGATGCCTCGTCAGGTGAGGGCGCATGAAAACGGCGTATATCGGTCTGGGCAGCAATCTGGACAATCCCGAAGCCCAGTTGGCACAGGCCATCGAGCACTTGGCGCAGGTGCCGGGCCTGGTTTTGCGTGGCGCCTCCAGTCTGTATCGCAGCGCCCCCTGGGGTGAGCTAGATCAACCTGATTTCATCAATGCCGTGGCCCAGGTGGACACCACGCTTGCGCCCGAATCCTTGCTGGATGTCCTGGTGCAGATCGAAGCTGTCGCCGGACGCGCGCGCAGCCGACGCTGGGGTCCACGCACCCTGGATCTGGACCTTCTGCTGTATGAAGGTGTGCAATGTGATTTGCCCCGCCTGCAATTGCCGCACCCGCGCATGCATGAACGTGCCTTCGTGCTGGTGCCATTGCTGGAACTGGCTCCGGACATCATCATTCCCGGCCATGGTCGCGCTCGTGACTTGCTCGCCCTTGACGATGCATCCAGCGTGCGGCGCGTGGTGCCGATCCCGGAACCGGGATGAATCTGAAATCTTGTTGATGATGGCCATCGGCGCGCCTGCAGCAGGCAGTTTCCGCCCCTGAAGCCTTCTCCATCCACGAGCGCACCGGATCGATCTTGCCCTGGATCCTCCGGTCGCTTTAACCGCAGCGAGAAACCCGCCCATGAACACATCTTCCCAACGCCCGGTCACGGTGCCGGATCTGCAGCAGATGAAGACCGAAAACCGGCGCATTTCCATGCTGACCTGCTACGACGCCACCTTTGCTCAGGCCATGGATGCTGCTGGCGTCGATACCGTTCTGGTCGGCGATTCCCTGGGCATGGTGGTTCAAGGCCATGACAGCACCTTGCCAGTGACGGTGGATGACATCGTCTACCACAGCGCGGCGGTAGCACGCGGCTTGCAACGCGCCTTGCTGATCGCCGACCTGCCATTTCTGAGCTATACCCGACCCGAGCAGGCATTGGCGGCGTCGCGGCGGCTGCTGGCCGAAGGCGGTGCGGCCATGGTCAAGCTCGAAGGTGCCGGGGTGATGCTGGAGGTGATCCAGGCCTTGACGCAACGCGATGTGCCGGTCTGCGCGCATCTGGGACTGACCCCGCAATCGGTGATGAAACTGGGTGGTTACAAAGTGCAGGGCCGGGAACAGGCTGCAGCCCAGCGTTTGCGCGCCGATGCCCGTGCAGTCCAGGATGCTGGAGCCGATCTGCTGGTGCTGGAATGTGTGCCGCGGGCTTTGGCGGGTGAAATTTCAGCAGCCCTGCGCATTCCTGCCATCGGCATCGGTGCCGGTGCCGACACCGATGGGCAGGTGCTGGTGATGCACGACCTGCTGGGCCTGCGCGGACGCCACCGCACACCGCGCTTCGTCAAGGACTTCCTGGCCGGAAACGACAGCGTCGAAGCGGCTTTTGCCACTTATGTGGCTGCCGTGCGCGATGGCAGCTTTCCGGGCCCGGAACACGGTTTTGACTGACCATGCAGATTGTCAGCCAAGTGGACGCACTGCGGGCGCAGGTTCGGGCCTGGCGCCAGGCCGGTGAGCGCATTGCCTTTGTGCCGACCATGGGCAACCTCCATGCCGGCCATTACAGCCTGATCGACCTGGCCCATCGTCATGCCACACGCGTGGTTGCCAGCATCTTCGTCAATCCGACCCAGTTCGGACCCAATGAGGATTTCGATCGTTATCCGCGCACCCCGGAGACGGACGAAGCCGGACTGACGGCAGTCGGCTGCGACCTGCTGTTTCGACCCGACGTGTCGACCTTGTATCCCTTCGGTGCAGATCACTGTGTCCAGGTCCACGTGCCCGGCCTGACCGATGAGCTGGATGGTGCCGCCCGCCCCGGTCATTTTGATGGCGTGGCCACCGTCGTGCTGCGCCTGTTCAATCTGGTCCAGCCCGATTGCGCGATCTTTGGACGCAAGGATTACCAGCAGTGGCGGGTGATCGACTATCTGGTACGGGATCTGTCTTTGCCGATCGAAATCGTGCCGGCGCCAATCAGCCGCGATACCGATGGTCTGGCTTTGAGCTCGCGCAACCAGTACCTCAGTCCGGCTGAGCGTGCCATTGCTCCGCAACTGCACCAGCAGTTGCAGACATTGCGCACGGACTGGCAGGCCGGTCGGGCCATCGAGTTGATCGAAAGACAGGCCGTCGAGGCCTTGCTCAACGCAGGCTTCGTTCCGGATTACGTGCAAGTTCGCCGAAGCCTGGATTTGCGTCGTCCAGGTTTGGACGAACGCTCCGGACTGGTGGTTCTGGCTGCGGCCAGCCTGGGGAAAACGCGCCTGATCGACAACCTGGAACTGGATTCCGACGCGGTTTGAGCCTGCTTCGAGGCACGCGTTGGCAGGCACAAAAAGCCCGAAAAATCGGCCTTGCAGGAAATGTTCGAAAGGCTGTGGCTTTTTTGCAAAGGCTGTGGTAGATTGGCTACGCCTTCGGTAAATGTGCTGCGAATCGCGCACTCATCGAGGGTAATGCAGGGCGCATTTTTGGGTAATTGTCACTCCGTTACAACCCCGTCGGGTCATCCGATGGGGTTTTTTTTGTCCTGTCGTTGGTGTTGATCACACAAATACCGTGTATTTGCCGGGAAGCCGCGTGTGTATCGCCTGGTTTTGCTAGGATGATTCCCGGGCTGTCATGCCCTTGTTGCGTTTCAACAACATCAAGGATCTTTGAACGGAATGCGTAGTCTGGCCTGGCTCGAAGCGTTGGCACCTCATGCCGTCCGTCTGGCGCAAAGTTCGATTCCCGGGCTGGTGCAAGCCGATCCTGAACTGGTGACCGCCACGACCTATCGGGTAGGTCCCATCCTGGCGTGTTTTGCCCGCCAGCAACTGGATGCGCCGGCCTGGTCAGCCTTGCAGAGCGTGGCCCGGATGCGCGGCGTGGAAGCCGCGTTTACGGCCTTGTTCAAAGGTGAAACGGTCAATCGCAGCGAAGGTCGTCCTGCCCTGCACGCGGCCTTGCGTAGTGATCCCGAGACTGCGTCCGCTGCGCGCGCAGCCCGCGACCAGGCTTGCAAGGCGCGTCTTGCGATGGCGACTCTGGTCGAACAATTACGCGCCACGGCAGTCACCGACCTGATTCACGTCGGTATCGGCGGCTCGGAATTGGGGCCACGCCTGGTGCTGGAAGCCCTGCGTGAATTCGATGACCATCGATTCCGGATACACTTTCTCAGTAGTGCCGATGGCCACGCCAGCGAGCATTTGTTGCGCTCTCTGGATCCGGCCCGCACCGCGGTGGTTCTGGTTTCCAAGAGTTTCGGAACCCGGGAAACCCGGGCCAACGGCGCCCGCTTGCAAGCCTGGCTGGGGACACGGGAACACCTGTATGCGGTGACCGCCGATGCCGACGCAGCCATCAGGTTCGGGGTCAGTTGCGAACGTATCCTGCCGTTATGGGACTGGGTGGGTGGTCGCTATTCAATCTGGTCCTCGGTCGGTTTTACCGTGGCAGCGAGCCTGGGCATGGCGGTATTCGAGCGCCTGCTGGCCGGTGCCGCACTGATGGATACGCATGTGCGCAGTGCTCCGCTGGCCGAGAACCTGGCCGTTGCCCATGGTCTGGTGGCCGTCTGGAATCGCAGCCTCATGGGCCATACCGGTCATGTCATTGCCCCCTATGACATCCGTTTGTCCGGATTGCCGGCCTATTTGCAACAGTTATTGATGGAAAGTTTGGGAAAATCTGCTGATCAGGATGGTCGCCCGGTAGCCTACGCCACCGGCGCACTCATCTGGGGCAGCAACGGTCCGGATGCCCAGCATTCGTATTTCCAGGCTCTGCACCAGGGCACCGATGTGGTGCCGGTGGATTTTGTTGGCGTGGTACGACCCGATCATGACTGGTGTCAGGCTCAGGACATCCTGCTGGCCAACCTGCTGGCGCAGTCCGAAGCCCTGGCCAATGGTGCACCCTCACAAGACCCGCACCGATCCCATCCGGGCAACCGACCCTCCACCGTGCTGCTGCTCGATGAACTCTCGCCCGAGGCCCTGGGCGCCCTGCTGGCCCTGTACGAGCACAGCGTCTACGTGCAAGCCACGCTCTGGGGCATCAATCCTTTTGACCAATGGGGTGTGGAACTGGGCAAACGCCTGGCCGACAGCTTGCTGCCGGCCTTGTCGGATACCACGATCAAGGCCACCGACCCGGTGACCGCGGCCATGATTGACCAGATACGCCAGTTGCAGAAGCCGCACAGCTAAAAGGCGCGGTCGTTTGCACGAACCTGGAACCGATTGAGCGATTCTTCGCACTGCGGTAGGCTGTTGCATTGCGTCAAAACAGCCAGATCATGCAAGCAAACTATGACTCCAGGGCGGTGGAAGCGGCCGCTAGGCACTACTGGTCGCAGACCCGTGCCTACGAGGTGGTCGAAGACCCGAGCCGGCCGAAGTTCTACTGCCTTTCCATGTTGCCGTACCCGTCCGGGGCCCTGCATATGGGGCACGTGCGCAACTACACCATTGGCGATGTCATCAGCCGCTACAAGCGCATGACCGGGCACAACGTGCTCCAGCCTATGGGCTGGGATGCCTTTGGCCTGCCGGCGGAGAACGCCGCAATCAAGCACAAGACGGCACCGGCCAAATGGACCTACGCCAATATCGAGCATATGCGTTCCCAGCTCCAGGCACTGGGCTATGCCATCGACTGGTCGCGCGAGTTTGCCACCTGCAGCCCGGACTACTACGTGCACGAGCAGCGCATGTTTCTGCGTCTGTTCGAGAAGGGTCTGGTGTATCGCAAGAACGCGGTGGTCAACTGGGATCCAGTTGACCAGACCGTGCTGGCCAATGAACAGGTCGTTGACGGACGCGGCTGGCGCTCGGGCGCGTTGGTGGAAAAGCGCGAGATTCCGCAGTGGTTCCTGAAGATCACCGCCTATGCCCAGGAATTGCTCGATGGCCTGGATCGCCTGCCGGGCTGGCCGGATGCGGTCAAGACCATGCAGCGCAACTGGATCGGACGCTCGGAAGGCCTGGAAATCGCCTTCAAGCTGGAAGATTCCGAGGAGGATCTGAAAGTTTTCACCACCCGTCCCGATACCTTGATGGGAGTCAGCTTCATCTCGGTCGCGGCTGAGCATCCGATCGCCCTGGCAGCAGCCGAGGGTTATGACGAGCTGCGCTATTTCATCGAGGAATGTCGTCACGGCAGTACTTCGGCTGCGGATCTGGAAACCCAGGACAAGCGCGGCGTGTTCACCGGGCGCTACGCCATCCATCCGGTCAGTGGCGAACGTGTACCGATCTGGGCCGCCAACTTCGTGCTGATGGGCTACGGTACCGGTGCGGTGATGGCGGTGCCAGGGCATGATCAGCGCGATTGGGAATTCGCCCAGAAGTACGATCTGCCAATCAAGATGGTGGTAGTCAGTCCGGCCGTGGCCGAGGCCATTGCCGAGGTCCAGCGCGATGTGCGCCGCAATGACGATCCGATGGAAGCCGCCCTGGGCGAAACGGGTCCGGTGGATGTCTACGAAACCTCCGAAGCGGTGCGCATGGTCGAGGAGTTCCAGCGCCGTATCCAGGAAGAAGCCAGCTATCCCGAGCACGGGATTCTGGTGAATTCGGGCCGCTACGACGGCATGGATTTCGATCAGGCCTTCGCGGCCATGACCCGGGATTTTCAAGCCGCCGGCATCGCCCACCACCAGATCAATTACCGCCTGCGTGACTGGGGAGTTTCGCGTCAGCGCTATTGGGGTTGTCCGATCCCGATCATTTACTGCCCAACCTGCGGGTCGCTGCCGGTACCGGACGAGCAATTGCCGGTGCGCTTGCCCGAAGATGTTGCATTTTCCGGGGTGCAATCACCGATCAAGGCCGATCCCGAATGGCGCAAGACCACTTGCCCACAGTGTGGTGGCGCGGCCGAGCGCGAGACCGACACCTTCGATACCTTTATGGAATCGAGCTGGTACTACGCCCGCTACACCTCGCCGGGTGCCAGCGACATGATCGATGCCCGTGCCAACTACTGGTTGCCGGTGGACCAGTACATCGGCGGCATCGAGCACGCCATCATGCATCTGCTGTATTTCCGCTTCTATCACAAGCTTTTGCGTGATGCCGGCATGGTGGGCAGTGACGAACCGGCCACCAATCTGTTGTGTCAGGGCATGGTGATCGCCGACACCTATTACCGGGAATCGGATGATGGTGCGCGCGAGTGGATCAACCCGGCCCAGGTGCAGGTGCAGCGCGACGACAAAGGACATATCTGCGGGGCCACGCTCAAGGCCGATGGTCAGCCGGTGGTTGTCGGCAAGATCGAAAAGATGTCCAAGTCCAAGAACAATGGCGTCGATCCGCAAGCCATGATCGATGCTTACGGCGCTGATACCGTGCGCCTGTTCTCGATGTTTGCCTCACCGCCGGAATTGTCGCTGGAGTGGAACGAAGACGGTGTCGAAGGCATGAGCCGTTTCTTGCGTCGGCTCTGGACACAGGTGGTCCGACATGTGGCCGATGGTGAAGTCGGCAGCCTTGATCTGACCGCACTGACGCCGGCCCAGAAAACCCTGCGCCGCCAGTTGCACGAGACCATCCAGAAGGTGTCCGATGATTACGGTCGGCGTTTGGCCTTCAATACCGCCATTGCCGCGGTCATGGAATTTCTCAATGCCCTGGGCAAGTTCGACGATGCTTCGGCCAATGGCCGCGCCCTGCGGCATGAGGCTCTGATTACCGTGGTGTTGCTGCTCAATCCGATCATCCCGCACACGGCCCATGCCCTGTGGCAGGCCCTGGGCCACGAGGAGACCGTGGTCGATGACGTGCCTTTTCCGCAGGTGGATGCGAACGCACTGCAACGTGACGTGGTGACCTTGGCAGTGCAGGTCAACGGCAAACTGCGCGGCACCATCGAACTGGCCGTGGATGCCAGCCGTGAACAGGCCGAAGCCAGTGCTCTGGCCCAGCCCAATGTGGCGGCATTCCTGCAGGACAAGCAGGTGCGCAAAGTCATCGTGGTGCCGGGCAAGATCGTCAATATCGTGGCCGCGTAGGTTCAGGAAAAATCCCATGTCGAGCCACGAACTTGCTGGATCGAAACCTGGATGGCCGCTGGCCAGACTGTGGCTGCTGGCGGCGCTGATGGGTCTCTTGGCCGGCTGCGGTTTCCAGTTGCGCGGGGAAATCACCCTGCCGCCGGAGCTGGCCACGATGCGGGTGCAGGTGGCCGACAGTTTTTCGCCCTTGCAGCACAATCTGGAACAGGCCCTGGCTCGCAGTGGCGTGCAGGCGCCGAAGGCGGACGCGCCCAGCGCCTTGTTGTTGATCTCGAAAAATCGTATGCAACGCTGGCCCCTGACCGTGGGCAGCGCCGGACGTGTGCAGGAATACAGCATGCGCTACGAGGTCACCCTGCAATTGCTGGACAGCGAACGCAAGGTCGTTGTCCCGACCCAGCAGATCCAGCTCGAACGCAGCTATCAATTTGAAGCCATCCGGGCCGAAGGTACGCCGGGCGAGGAAGAAGTGGTTCGCGCCGAACTGGAGCGCGATATGGTGCAGACCATCCTGCGTCGCATCGATGCCGTGCTGGCAGGACGCTGATCGGCGTGGCCCTGAACCAGGCCCAGTTCGAGCAGCGTCTGGCACGTGAATCCCTGCCGTCGGTGGTGCTGGTAGCCAGCGCCGAACCCTTGTTGTTGCTGGAAGCCGCCGATGGCGTGCGGCAACGTGCGCGCGAGCAGGGTTGTGTGGAACGCAGCGTGTTCGAGGTCGGCTCCGGTTTTGACTGGAACGAGCTGCTGATGGGTCTGTCCAGCCTGTCCTTGTTCGCCAGCCGACGCTTGCTCGAAGTGCGCCTGCCAACCGGCAAACCCGGCAAGGAAGGCGGGGAAATACTCGCCCGGTTTGCCCGCGAACCGACACCGGATGTGGTGCTGTTGATCCAGGCGGCGCAGTGGAGCCGGGCGCATGAAACGGCCTGGTTCAAGGACGTCGAACGGCATGGCTGGGCGAGCGTGCTTTGGCCACTCAAACCGGCTGAATTCCCGGGCTGGATCAGTCGTCGCCTGGCTGCGCGTGGTCTCAAGGCCGACGCCCAGGCCGTGGCCATACTGGCCGAGCGGGTCGAAGGCAACCTGCTGGCCGCAGCCCAGGAAATCGACAAACTGGCCTTGCTGCAACCGGGTGGACATTTTGATGCCGCCAGCTTGAATGTGCTGGTGGCCGACAGCGCCCGCCACGATGTCTTTGGTCTGGTGGAAACCGCCCTGGCCGGGGATGCCGGGCACGCGCTGCGGATCCTGCAAGGTCTGCGTAGCGAAGGCGCCCAAGTCCCGGCTCTGCTGCCCTGGCTGGCTTCGCAACTGACCCTTCTGGCGCGTCTGGCTGCGGTCAAGGATGCGGGCGGCAATCTGGCCCAGGCCATGCAGAAGGCTGGCTTGTGGCAAGCCAAACAGCAGGCATTCCAGCGGGCACTGGCGCGCGGCGGGCTGGTGGCTTGCGAGCGCCTGCTGGCTTGTCTGGCCCGGGTCGACCGGATTTCCAAAGGCCGGGAAAAAGGCGATGCCTGGCGCGAACTGGAGCGCCTTATCATCGGCCTGGCAACGGCGCGCGCCTTTTGATGGCCTTGCATGTGATCTATGGCGGGGCTTTTGATCCGGTGCATGAAGGACATCTGGCCGTGGCCAGGACTGCCCGCGACACGCTCGCCGCCGTTATCGCCCTGGTTCCCACCGGTGATCCACGCCATCGCGATCCGGCCCGGGCCACAGCCAGCCAGCGCGTGGCCATGCTGGAACGGGCCATCGCCACAGAATCCGGACTGGTGATCGATACCCGCGAGCTGGTGCGCAGCGGCGCCAGTTACACCGTTGATACCCTGAGCGAGCTGCGTGCCGAACTCGGGCCGGATGCACCCCTGGCGATGATCGTGGGCAGTGATTCCTTTGCCAGCCTGCCGCAGTGGGATCGCTGGCAGGAACTGTTCGAGCTGGCCCATATCGTGGTGGCATCGAGGCCCCAGCCAGAGACGCTGCCGCCGGAACTGGAGCGGGTAGTCAAACCACGACGTTGCGATATCGCAGCTGCCCTGCATCATGCACCGGCAGGACGGGTACTGCCTTTGCCCATGCCCCTGCATCCGCAATCATCCAGTGCAATCCGGACCCGTTGCGCCCAGGGTGAATCCCTGGAAGGCTGGGTGCCCGCGTCGGTGGCCGCCTATATCCAGGCCCAAGGCCTGTATCGCCAGCACTGACCCGGTCGCATCGACACCGTGGGATTCGAGCTATACTGAACGGGATGCGTTTTTATCCATTCACCACCTCGGGATGACCGCTTGAGCCAGGCTGCCACTGCACCCACGCACGATTCTTCTTTCACCCTGCTGCGTCAAACCGTCCACGACGCCCTTGAGCATCTCAAGGCGCACGACATCGTAGAGCTCGATGTGCGTGGCAAGACCAGCGTCACCGACATCCTGTTCATTGCTTCCGGCACCTCCACCCGCCATGTGAGTGCGATCGCCGAAGAAGTGCAACGTCGCGCCCGCGCCATCGGCAGTGCCCCGATTGGTGTGGAGGGTGAGCGTGAAGGCGAATGGGTATTGGTCGATCTGGGTGATGCCATCGTCCACATCATGCTGCCCCGGGTGCGCGACTTGTACCTGCTGGAACGCCTCTGGGGTGAACCCCATCATGCCGCAGGTCCATCAGCCACGGGCACATGAAAGCCTGGCTGATCGCAGTCGGGGAGGGTGCCCCGCATTGGGTGAGTGAAGGCTTTGCCGAATACCGCAAACGCCTGTCGCACGGATTACCCCTGGATTTGATCGAAATCACCCCGGGCTTGCGCGGCAAGGGTCGGGACGCGCGCCGTGCCGTGCACGATGAAGGTGCCCGCGTGTTGGCAGCCATTCCCAAAGGTGCGCGTCGGATACTCCTGGATGGCGGCGGCAAAGCCTATTCTTCCGAACAACTCGCCACGCGCCTGGAATATTGGCGCGCCAATGGCCAGGACCTGGTGTTTTTGATTGGCGGCCCGGAAGGCCATGCCGAGGATGTGCGTGCAGGTGCCGATGAGTCCTGGTCGTTTGGTCCGGCCACCTTGCCGCATATGCTGGTGCGCCTGCTGGTGGTCGAACAGTTGTACCGGGCCGTCAGCATCCTGGGCAATCACCCCTACCATCGAGGTTGAATCACCAGATTCAGCCGGATCTTGCCCAGTCCTCAACGGTTTGCACAGCGAAGGGCCAGTTCAATTCCGCCCCGGTCACGGTGTTGCAAAGCACGGGCACGCGCACGCCAAAGCGGGCTTCCAGTTCCGGATCACCATCGATGAAGACGCTGTCGAAATCCGGAAAATGCGCCTGCGCCAGCACCGCCAGAGCCTGGTCGCACAATTCACAGTCATCGCGCTGATAAAGAATCCACTGCATGCAGTTGGCCGGATGGTATTTGCAAGGCACCACACTAGAATAGCTGACCCCGTCAGGAGTTGAGCATCATGGCCGTCAGTACCTTCGACCTGTTCAAGATCGGCATTGGTCCATCCAGCTCGCATACCGTGGGCCCGATGCGGGCGGCCGCGCGGTTCGTGGCCCATCACCTGGTGGACGCCGGACTGATCGAACGCGTCACCCGGGTACGGGCCGAGGTCTACGGTTCCCTGGCCTTGACCGGTCGCGGTCACGGCACCGACAAGGCCTTGATGCTGGGTCTGGAAGGTCATGAGCCCAACCTGATCGATCCCGATGCTGTTCCCGGGATCCTGGAACGTATCCGCAGCGACAAGGCCTTGATGCTGGGTGGCAGCCACCGCATCGGTTTCGAAGAAAAGCGCGATTTGGCCATGAACAAACGCCAGAAGCTGCCTTACCACACCAACGGCATGCGCTATACCGCTTACGATGCCAATGACGAAGTACTGGCCACGCGTGATTACTACTCGGTGGGCGGCGGTTTCGTGGTCAACCAGGATGAAGCTGC
>CAYRJS010000013.1:0-1188 GCA_964424535.1 uncultured Aquimonas sp. | reverse complement strand
CGCCGCGCGCCGCGCCTGCATCAGGAATTGCTGGCGCGACCGGAAGCCGCCATGCGCGATCCCTTGACCACGCTTGACTGGGTAAACCTCTACGCTCTGGCGGTAAACGAGGAAAACGCTGCCGGTGGTCGGGTCGTGACCGCGCCCACCAATGGTGCCGCCGGCATCATTCCGGCAGTGTTGCACTACTACGAACGTTTCATTCCCGGCAGCAACGAGCAGGGCATTTTCGATTACCTGCTGACAGCCGCTGCCATCGGCATCCTCTACAAGGAAAACGCCAGCATTTCCGGGGCTGAAGTGGGCTGTCAGGGTGAAGTCGGCGTGGCTTGTTCGATGGCGGCTGGCGGCCTGGTCGCGGCCCTGGGCGGCAACTCCAGTCAGATCGAGAACGCCGCCGAAATCGGCATGGAACACAACCTCGGCCTGACCTGCGATCCGATTGGCGGCCTGGTGCAGATTCCCTGCATCGAACGCAATGCCATGGGTTCGGTCAAGGCCATCAATGCTGCCCGCATGGCCATGCGCGGCGATGGCAAACACAAGGTCAGCCTCGACAAGGTCATCAAGACCATGCGCGAAACCGGTCGCGACATGATGGACAAGTACAAGGAAACCAGTCGCGGCGGTCTGGCGGTAAATGTCATCGAGTGCTGATCGAATAGGCCAACCCTGCCGCGTCTGTCGCGGTGTACTCCAGGTTCGATCCCGCCATCACGCCACGAACGCCTGTTCCTTGATGGCGCGAATCTCGTCGCGCACGCGGGCGGCGTCTTCGAACTCCAGATCGCGGGCGTGCTGGTACATCTGCTGTTCCAGCTTCTTGATATGCGCGGTGGCCTGTTCCGGGGTCAGCGCGCGGTAGTGGGCCACGGCGTCGGCCACCTTGCGTACCTGCTGGGCCTGGCGCGCTTCGGCGGCCTCGCTGCGGGCGTCTTCGAGGATGTCGGTGATGGGCTTGACGATGCTGCGTGGCACGATGCCACGAGCGGTGTTGTATTCGACCTGCTTGCTGCGGCGGCGATCGGTTTCATCCAGGGCCGCCTGCATGGAACGGGTGATGCGGTCGGCATAGAGGATGGCCTTGCCGCGCACGTTGCGGGCGGCGCGGCCAATGGTCTGGATCAGTGAGCCTTCCGAACGCAGGAAGCCTTCCTTGTCGGCATCGAGGATGGCCACCAGCGAGAC
>CAYRJS010000012.1:2603-22605 GCA_964424535.1 uncultured Aquimonas sp. | reverse complement strand
GGCGGCGCAGCCGAGGCCAGGTAAACCTTGCGCGCGCCGGCTTCGCGGGCCATCTGCACGATCTGCTGGCTGGTGGTGCCGCGCACGATGGAATCGTCCACCAGCAGTACCACGCGGTTGCGAAACTCCAGCGGGATGGCATTGAGCTTGCGCCGTACCGATTTCACCCGCTCGCCTTGCCCGGGCATGATGAAGGTGCGCCCGACGTAGCGGTTCTTGATGAAACCCTCGCGGTATTTGACGCCGAGCACGTTGGCCACTTCCAGGGCCGAGTCGCGGGCCGAATCGGGGATCGGGATGATGGTGTCGATATCGTGATCCGGGCGCAGGCGCAGGATCTTTTCGCCCAGTTTCACGCCCATGCGCATGCGCGCCTTGTGCACGGAAACGTTCTCGATCATGGTATCGGGCCGAGCCAGGTACACGTATTCGAAAATGCACGGGGTGTGGGCCACTTTGGGGGCGCACTGGCGGGCGTGGACTTCACCATTGGGGGTGATGATGATGGCTTCGCCGGGCTGGATATCGCGCAGGCGGGTAAAGCCCAGAAGATCGAGAGCCACCGATTCGGAGGCCACCGCATATTCGCTGAGTTCACCTCGTTCGCGCCGACCCAGCACCAAAGGCCGGATACCGTGGGGATCGCGAAAGGCCACCAGGCCCAGCCCCAGGACCAGGCTGACGATGGCGTAGCCACCGCGACAACGCCGATGCACGGCCGCGACGGCTTCGAATACGGCTTCGGGTTGCAGGCCTTCCTGACGCGACAGTTCGTGCGCCAGCACGTTCAGCAGCACCTCGGAATCGGATTGGGTATTGACGTGGCGGCGGTCGGCCTCGAACACCTCGTGGCGCAGGGACTGGTTGTTGATCAGGTTGCCGTTGTGCGCCAGGGCGATGCCGTAGGGCGAATTGACGTAGAAGGGTTGGGCCTCGTCCGAGCCTTCCGATCCGGCAGTGGGATAGCGGCAGTGGCCGATACCGATATGCCCGACCAGGCGTTCGATATGGTCGGTGTCGAAGACATCGCGCACCAGGCCGTTGGCCTTGTGGATATGCATGCGGGTGCCGTCAGCGGTGGCGATGCCGGCGGCGTCCTGGCCGCGGTGCTGCAATACCGTCAAACCATCGTAAAGCGAAGCGGCTACCGGGCCGGCAGCGACGATGCCTATGATTCCGCACATGAGCGAGTGGCCTTTTTTCAGATGCCTGCCGGTTGTTCCGGCGGCGGGACGGGATCGGAGGTTGGCGGAATCGGCAACGGCACGGTGGTCGTGTCCGGTTCCGCAGTATCGGGTCGGGTTTTGGGTACCGGCAGGGTCAGCAGTGCCGGGTCCAGTCGAACGTGCTCGGCCATGGCGTCGGGCAACCAGCCCTTGAGCCATTGCGCCCCGGTCACGAAGCCGGGGATCAGACGGCCATCACGCCAGGCAGCTTCCTGGGGCAGGGGCGTGAAACCGGCGACCAGCACCACGACGCAAGCCACGGCGGCACCGCGCACCAGGCCAAAGCCCAGACCCAGAACCCGATCACTGCCGGACAGGCCGCTGCCTTTGACCAGTTTGCGCAGCAGCCAGGTAAGCAGGGCGCCAGTTCCCAGCACGGCAATGAACACCGTGGCTCCGCCCAGCAGCCAGCGAGCGGTGGGGTAGTCCACTGAAGCGGCAAACAGTTCGGCCACATCGGGCCCGAACCGGGTCGCCAGCCAGAACGCCAGCGCCCACACCAGCAAGGCCATGACCTCGCCGATGAAACCGCGCCACAGGCCCATCAGGGCCGAAATGCCGACGATGGCCAGCAAGACCAGGTCCAGCCAGGTGAACATCAGGCCGGTTGCCTCAGCGTCCATGTCCGGATCCAGCAGGCCTGGCAGATTCAGGGATGGGGCACGATGTTGCCATCGATATCCAGTTCGGTTTTCAGCCGGATCTTCACTTTTTCGGCATTGGCGCGTTGCAGTTCCGGTCCGACCCGGACTCGCCACAAGGTTCCGCTGCTGGCCTGCACGCGTTCGACATAAGCCGGAAATCCGGCCTTGCGGATACGCTCGCGCAGGGCCTCGGCATCGGCCTGTTTGCTCAGGGCGCCCACCTGTACGGCAAAGCCTTCGGCAATGGCTGGTTTGGCCGCGGCCGGGGCTGATTCACCTTCCAGCGACACGACTTGTGCGGGCAGGTCGGTGCGGATCTGACGCAGGCTCAGACGTGCCGATTCAGCTTCCGAACGTTGCGCGTAGGGTCCCAGGCGGACCCGTTGGGCCGATTTGCCATCCACGCTCACTGTTTCGCTGTAGACCGCCAGGCCACGCTGGCGCAACTGTGACACCAGAGCCGTGGCATTGCCGGTATTGGCGTAGCTGCCCAGATTCACGGCCCAGCGCCCTGCCGTTGCCGCAGGCGCAGGTGTTGCCGGCGCCGTTGCTACCGGCGCGGGAGCCGGTGCGGGCGCAGGTGCCACGGGGGCGGGCGTGGGTGGTGTTGGTGTCGGTGCTGGCGCTGGCGCAGCAGATGCCGGTTCCGGTGCGCTGGCGGGCGTGGATGCGACACCGCCCACGGCCTCACCGGACAGGGCATCGATGCGCGTTGCCTCCGCGGTCATGTCCACGGTGGCAACGTGGTTGGGATCGTCAACCACCAAGGCATCATCCGGCTTGGGCTGGGGCGGGATCGTGGGCAGATCCAGTTCCCTGCGCTCGAATCCTGCGGTGTCACGATCGGGAATATCCAGCGAAACCTGGGAGTTGGCGCGTTCATCGCCAGGCCCGCCAATCAGCATCGGCAGGAAGATCACTGCCAGCGCCACCAGCACGGCGGCTCCGATGAGTCGTTGTTTCATTTGGCATCCATGCGGTGAGGCCCGGAGTGGAACCGGCAAAGTATAACGGCCTGGGCCGACCCTGA
This sequence comes from uncultured Aquimonas sp., assembly GCA_964424535.1. Classification (GTDB taxonomy): domain Bacteria; phylum Pseudomonadota; class Gammaproteobacteria; order Xanthomonadales; family Xanthomonadaceae; genus Denitratimonas. Next base: position 19,705 of record CAYRJS010000012.1, on the reverse strand, counting down.
CCTGAAGCAAAGCGAGGAATGTGCGCCGGCTTGCGATGGGCTTGGCATGGCGGCAGAGTGTGCCGATGGACTTGCGAAACTTCGTGCGGGTGATTTTGCTGGGCTTGGCCGTGGCGCTGCCGGCCCAGGCTGCTGTCATTACCGCGCGCCTGCCGGGCTGGGTTTGCGGACAGGGCGATACGCCTTTGTTTTTCGACGATTTTGAAATCGGCGACGCGATTTACCACGAGCCCTCCCACGGCAGTGGCGGGGCCTATCCGGGGGCGCAAACGCGCAGCGTGTTCATCGCGGGCCAGATGCGCAGCTATTACCTGCAGATACCGATTGGTTACCCCTTTGCCGAGCCGGTGCCCGTGCTGATGGTCTTGCACGGAGGCGCAGGCGCGGGCATGGCTCCGACGGCGGCGCAGGGATTGCGTGATATCTGGTCGGCGCAAGCCCAGGCCGGCGGCTTTATCGTGGTCGCACCGGTGGCTTCGGGCGGGCAGGGTGGCTGGGTGCCGGAGCAGGACTATCCCATGTTCCAGGCCATCCTTGCGGATGTGGCGGCGCACTACAACATCGATACCAGCCGTATCCACGGCTGGGGCTTTTCCGCTGGCGGACACTTGATGCACGACCTGGCCCTGCATCAGTATGCGGGTGTGCCCGATACCCGCACTTTTGCTGCTTACGGCATCAGTGCCGGGGTTTTGCAGGTACTGGTGTGCAGTCCGATGGGTACCTGCCCCGCCGTTTTGGGTCAGCTTGCGCGCAAGATTCCCGTCGATCTGCGCGTGGGTATCAGCGATGGCTACAAAGGCGGTGTTGAAGACGACCGGTCGGCGTTTCTTGCCGCCGGCTGGAGTACGGGATCAACCCTGCGTTACGCCACTTTCCCGGCTGGGCATGTGGTGTATCCGGGACATTTTGCCGACACCTGGGATTTTCTCTGCCCTTTCCAGAGGCGCAACGAATAGGCGATTCAATCGGCGGATTGCAGGCTGGCCAGTACCAGCGCCTCGTCCACATCCGGGCTGATCACGGCTTTGCCCAGACCATGCCAGAGGATCAGGCGCAGGCGTCCGGACAGGTTTTTCTTGTCCAGGCGCATCAGTTCCAGCAATCGAGTCGGATCGGAACCTTCCGGCAGTTGCGTAGGCAAATTGAGCCGCGCCAACAGGGTCGCCAGGCGTTCACCATCGGCGGCATCAGCCAAGCCCAGGCGCGCCGATAGCCGGGCTGCCAGCACCATGCCGATGGCGACGGCTTCGCCATGTAGCAGGCCGCCGTAGGCATCGGCGGTTTCCAGGGCGTGGCCGAAGGTATGGCCGAAGTTGAGCAAGGCGCGCTCGCCCTGTTCGGTTTCATCCCGGGCGACGATGGCGGCCTTGTGCCGGCAACTGCGCTCGACCGCCGTGGTGATGGCTTCCGGGTCGCGCACCAGCAAGGCGTCGGCGTGCCGCTCCAGCCAGGCGAAAAATTCGCCATCGCCAATGGCCCCGTATTTGACCACTTCGGCCAGGCCGGCGCTGAGCTCACGATCCGGCAAGGTGGCCAGAACCCCGGTGTCGGCGATCACCGCGCTGGGTTGATGAAAGGCGCCGACCAGGTTCTTGCCTTGCGGCAGATCCACGGCGGTCTTGCCGCCGACCGAGGAATCGACCATGGCCAGCAGGGTCGTGGGCAGTTGCACAAAGGCGATGCCGCGCATCCAGCAGGCGGCCACGAAACCAGCCAGATCTCCGACTACGCCGCCGCCCAGGGCGACCACGGTGGCATCGCGACTGGCCTTGATCCGGGCCAGTTCACCCAGGGCCTGACCGAAGCGCGCCAGATTCTTTTCCGCCTCGCCCGGCGGCAGGATGCAGGTGGCGATGCTGTGCCCGTCCAGGCGTTCGCGCACCCGCTCCAGATACAGCGGAGCCACGTTGTCGTCGCTGAGCAACAGCACATGGCGACCCTTGAGCAGATCGGGCCAAGGCGCGCTTTGCAGCAGGCCGGGGCCGATCTGGATCGGATAACGGCGGGAGCCCAGGTCGACTTCAAGATGGCGGAAGGTATCAGTCACGCGGGATTTTCCAGGGTTGTGGTGGCGGACAAGGTCCAATGCTGGTGCAACAGTGCCAGCAGACGCTCCAGGCCTTGGCGCAGGCTGCCGTGGCTGGTGTCGTAGCGCAGATCGGCGAAGGCCTCGTAGAGCGGCTCGCGGCGGGCGCTGATCTGGCTCAAGACCGTGCGCCGGTCTTCGCATTGCAGCAGTGGGCGTTGGCGATCATGGCGCAGGCGGCGCAATTGCGTATCCAGATCCACCGCCAGGTAGAGCACGAAACCGCGTTGTGGCAGCAGTTCACGGGTATCCGGATGCAGGATGGCACCGCCGCCGGTGGCGATCACCTGATGCGTGTTCGCGCACAGGCGCGCCAGGGTGGCGTGTTCGCGCTGGCGAAAGCCGGCCTCGCCTTCCAGTTCGAAAATCAAGGGGATGCGCGCCCCGGTATCGCGCTCGATCTGCTGGTCGGCATCCACGAACACCAGCCCCAGGCGTTCGGCCAGGCGCTTGCCCAGTGCCGTTTTGCCGGCACCCATGGGGCCAATGAGGATGAGGTTGGGGGCTGATTTCATGGTTGGGATGCTAGCATTGCATCTGGTGCCCGGTGTGGGCGTGTTGATCTGATTCCGGATGATTCGGTTTTTTTCCATTTTCGTGACATTGCTGGTCACCCTGTTTTCCTTGCGCATCACCCGTTGGGGCCACGATTACGTGACCGAGCCGTTCACCGATCTGCTTGCCATGGTCAGTGCCTTCATCGTCAAGCTCTGGGACACGGACGTGATTTCCTACGGCGTGGTGATTCAGAACAAGGTCAATGGTTTTGCCGTGGGCATTGCGCCCGGATGCGATGGCATCGAGGCGGTCATCATCCTGGTGGCAGCGATCGTGGCGTTTCCTTCGCCCTGGAAGCACAAGCTGGTGGGCATCGTGATCGGCTTTTTTGCCATCCAGTCGCTCAACCTGGTGCGCATCATCAGCCTGTTTTACCTGGGCCAGTGGGACAAGACCCTGTTCGACTGGTTTCACCTGTACCTCTGGCAAGCCCTGATCATGATCGATGCCCTGGGCGTGTGGCTGGTGTGGCTGCGCTATTTGCCCAAGCCCAAGCGTCCCGGAAATGGAGGCCCGCCCCCGTCGGCTCCGGCCACGGCTGCGGCCTGATTTCGGATCGCCGGTCATGATGTCGAATCAGGGGGGCCATCAGCGCCAGGTCGGGCTGCTTGAGGACGACGAGGATTTGAGTCGTCTGTTGTCGTTGTGGTTGACCGAAGCAGGCTATCTGGTACGAACCTATCCAAACGGGGCCGAATTTCGCCGTCGTCAGGGCGGCATTTCCGTCGATCTTTTGATCCTGGACTGGAACCTGCCGGGAGAAAGCGGCCTGTCGATTCTGCGCAGCCTGCGCGATGGCGGTTCCAGCCTGCCGGTGCTGTTTCTGACTGCGCGCAGCGACGAGGCCGACATCATTGCCGGCTTGCGCGAAGGGGCCGATGACTATGTCAGCAAACCTGCAACCCAGGGCGAATTGCTGGCGCGGGTCGAAGCTTTGTTGCGGCGCAGCCAGGGGCGCGGCGAGCTGTTTGATACGCTGGACGTGTTGCCGTACCGCATCGATCTGGCGCGACGCCGGATCGAACTGGATGGCAGCGAGGTGGTGCTGACCGAACGTGAGTTCGACCTGGCCGTGTTCCTGTTTCATCGCCACGGCCGCGTGGTCAGCCGGGAAATGTTGCTGGAAAGCATCTGGAACATCCGCGGTGATGTCGCCACCCGCACCGTGGATACCCATATCAGCCGTTTGCGCAAGAAGCTTGGACTCGATGGCGAACACGGCTGGCGGCTCAATGCCGTCTACCAGCATGGTTATCGCCTGGAGCGGACGTGATCGCCAGGCATTGCCGCGCAACAGGGACTTGTCCGCAATGAACCAACCCTTGCCCCAGGCCATTCTGGATACCTTTGCCGGTTTGCTGGAACGAGCCCGCGCCGCTGGTGATCGGGAACCAACGGCGATGTCGTTGGCCACGATCGATGCCGATGGCCGCCCGGCGGTACGCATCGTTCTGCTCAAGGCCTTCGATGAACGCGGTTTCGTGTTCTACACCAATACCCGCAGCCGCAAGGGACAGGCTTTGGCGGCGCATCCGCAGGCGGCCCTGTTGTTCCATTGGAAGGGCCTGGATGACCAGATCCAGGTGCGCATCGAAGGCGTCACCGAGGCCGTCAGCGCGGACGAGGCTGATGCCTATTTCGCCAGTCGCGCCCGCGCCAGCCAGATCGGGGCCTGGGCCTCGCTGCAATCACGACCCTTGCCGGATCGGGCCAGCTTTGATGCCCGTTATGCCGGGTTCGAGCAGCAGTTCGAGGGTGGTCCCGTGCCACGTCCGCCGCATTGGTCGGGCTATCGACTGGTGCCCGATGCCGTCGAATTCTGGTACGGGCGGGCCTGGCGTCTGCACGAACGCCAGGTTTATCGGCGCAACGAAGACGGCTGGAGCCAGGGGCTGTTGTATCCCTGAGCCCTACTTGCGCGAAAACAGGCCCCAGAGACCGCGCTTTTCCGTTGCCTCCTGCTGGCGCAGGCTTTGCCTCGGGACGTACTGGATGCGCTCGACGCTGACGTAGGCATTGACGATATCGAACACGTCTTCCATGCGTGCCTCGCTGGCGCGGGCGGCTTCGTGCAAAGGCGTGGGCGTTGCCATGGCGGTGGCGATACGGGCGTGGTGACGCAGTTCCGGCGCGGCCGCGAAGGGACGCACGATGGCGTAGCTGCCGCCCGGATCAAGACTGCCATCCAGACGGCCATGCGAGTTGGCGAGGGCGAAAAGCCAGCGCAGTTCGTCGAACTTGCGTGGGATCCGGCTTTCCCGCACGTGTTGCAGATCCCGGCCGGCAATACCTTCGTGATGAACCGTGGTGGCATCGGCGGTGGCGTAGGGCATCAATTCCTGCAGCGGACTGGCGCTGTAGTAGCACTGGGCCTTGGGATCGAGCACCAGGTCGGGCAGGCCTTGGGCATGGATGCGCTGGGGGCTGAGCAACTGGCCTTCGCGCAGCAAGTCGGGCAAAACCGCGCCTTCGGACCTGGCCTTGTTGGTGGTTCCGTGCTTGGCATGCACGTGGTCGGGCAGGGGTTCGAGGTCGATGATGTGTCCGTTCTGGGAGGCCACGCCGACGAGACTGGCCGCGACCCGGGTGCCGGCATCACGCTGCAGGTTGGAGCGGGCGCTGGTGCCACCTTCGCGCTGCTCAAGTTCGGTATCGGCCTGGATCAGCGGTGGGCTGGGAACCGGTTCGACCACCGGATCGCCATGTACCAGCAGGTCAAACGCATCGATGCCATTGACGAGGGTGCCCACGGCAGGCGGGGTAATGGTGGTGTCCGAACCCGCGCCTGGCACATCCAGATTGGTGGTGTAGAAGTCGGCCCCCAGGCCCGGCATGATCCCCGGCATGGCTTGCCTGTGTCCGGCGGCATTGAACACGGCCAGGACCTGATCCAGCTTCAGTGGCCGTCGCAGCACCATGCCGTGCACCACGGTTGCTTCTGGATCGGCGAGGATGGCGTAGGGTATGCCGGTGGCTTCACAGCGGGTCTGGATGGCGCTGGTGGCGAGGTCACCGTGTGGTCCGATGATGATCAGATCGGCGTTGTCGCCTTCAGTCTGTTCCCATGAATGCTCAAGACGCGGGCCGGCAATACGCAGCAACAGCCGGATATGCGCGACCGTTTCTTCAGAAGCACCTATGACGGTGAAGGTGCAAGACGCGGACATGGGACGACGTTTTGGTGATTGACCATGAATTTGTCCAGCATACGCGAAATTTCCAGTCTTTCCAGAAAATGTGCAATTGTTCACATTTCATTCTGGACGGCGCGGGCATCCATAAAAGTCTCGTAGCCTGCTAATCTTTCCCGTTACGCCGCGTGCAGCGGGATGGGTTTGATTGTTTGGAGTAGCAGGCCATGGCAAAAGCGCGCAAGAAGACAAATCCCCGCAGGACCGAGGGGGCAGGCCCGAGAAAGCCGGTACGCATCGCCCCGGACAAATGGCTGGCCAGCCTGGCCTTGCTGGGCATCTTGCTCACCGCCTATCTGTTCTGGGTCCACGCCTTTGGCGACAGTGCCCTGTTCTGCACCGATGGCGACGGCTGCGATGTCGTCCAGGAAAGCCAATGGTCGACCTTGCTGGGCATTCCCATCGCCTTGTGGGGCATGGGCCTGTATGCCTTGATTGGCCTGGTCGCGATGACCGGCAACAGCGTGGCGGTGCGCTGGCGGCGCCTGTTCACCCTGGTGATGATCGGCATGCTGATCAGCCTGTACCTGACCGCCGTGGGCTGGATTGCGCTGGAAGCCTTCTGCGCCTGGTGCCTGTTCTCCCTGGCCTTGATGGTGGCCATCCTGGTGCGGGTGCTGATGCAGCGGCCCAGCCAGGGGCCGGCGGCCGGCTGGTCGCGCTGGCTGCTGGTACATGCCATCGTGTTGCTGCCGCTGCTGGGCCTGATCATGGCCGCCCAGGCCGGTTGGCTGGCGCCGGCCGACGATCCGCGCCTGGAACCTCTGGCCCAGCACCTGGCGACCAGTGAGGCCAAGTTCTACGGTACTTTCTGGTGCCCGGAATGCCAGAAGCAAAAACGCCTGTTTGGCCGCGCTGCCGACAGCCTGCCTTATGTCGAATGCAGCCCGAACGGGCGCAATGGACCGATGGCGTATGAGTGCGCCCGGGCCGGTATCGAAAGCTATCCGACCTGGGTTATCCGGGGCCAATCGACGGCTGGTTTGATGCAGCCCCAGGAACTGGCACGGCGCAGCCGCTTCCACAAGTGGAATGCAGCCGGCACGGAAACCCCGGCATCGCGCTGACCGTGGCTGACGGCAATCGTCAATTGCTGCGTGGTCCGGGGCAGATCTGGAAGGCTCTGCGCTGGTCGCTGCAAGGCCTGACGGCCTGCTGGCGGCACGAATCCTCGTTTCGCCTGGAGGTCGTGTTGCTGATCGTGCTGGCACCTTTGGGTCTGTATTTTGGCCAGACGCCGGTGGAGCAGGTGTTGCTGGTATCCAGTCTGTTGGCAGTGATCGGCCTGGAAGTGGTCAATTCGGCTCTGGAAGCGGCCGTGGATCGCTTTGGGTCGGAGCGTCATGAGTTGGTCGGGCGGGCCAAGGACATGGGTTCGGCAGCAGTCTTCGTGTTCATGCTCAACGTGGTGCTGGTCTGGGGTCTGTTGCTGGGACCACGGGCGTGGCAGGCCTTGGGATTGGCATGAGCATTCTTCAGGATATCGATCCGGTTGCCGTACATCTGGGTCCGCTGGCGGTGCACTGGTATGGATTGATGTACCTGGCCGGCTTTGGCCTGGCCTGGTGGCTGGGTCGGCGCCGGGTGCGGGCCGGACGCCTGCCGGTGGACGAGCAGGCCTTTTCGGACCTGTTGTTTTACGGCATGTTGGGTGTGTTGCTGGGTGGGCGTGTCGGCTATCTGCTGTTTTACGGCATGGACCAGGTGCTGGCCGATCCGCTGTACATCTTCCGCATCTGGGAAGGTGGCATGAGTTTTCATGGCGGTCTGCTGGGCGTGTTGGCGGCCTTGGCCTGGTGGTCGCGACGACACCGATTGCACTTTTTCGATACCGTCGATTTCATTGCGCCCCTGGTGCCGCCGGGTCTGGGTTTTGGCCGCTTGGGCAATTTCATCGGCGGAGAGTTGTGGGGACATCCGACCGATGCGCCCTGGGGCGTGGTGTTTCGTCATGCCTTGCCGCCCGACTACGCCAACCTGCCAGCCGAAGCCTTGCGTCAACTGCATGCCAGCGGCGCTCTGGATGCTTATGCGCGGCATCCTTCGCAGTTGTATCAGGCGGCCCTGGAAGGGCTGACCCTGTTTGTCGTGCTGTGGTGGTTTTCCGCCCGGCCCCGGCCACGGTATGCGGTATCGGGCCTGTTCGCCCTGCTGTATGGGCTGTTCCGCTTCGCCGTTGAATTCGTGCGTGAGCCCGATGCCCATATCGGCTATCTGGCCTTTGACTGGTTCACCATGGGTCAGTTGTTGTCACTGCCGTTGATCTTGGTCGGACTATGGCTGCTGTGGTGCTCGCGCCGCGCCCCGACCCTGGCCGTCCGAACGGAAACTACCTGAAATGCGTCAATACCTCGATCTTTTGTCGCACGTGCTGGAGCAGGGCACCGAAAAGAGCGACCGCACCGGTACCGGCACCCGCAGCGTGTTTGGCTGGCAGATGCGTTTTGATCTGAATCAGGGTTTTCCCCTGGTCACCACCAAGAAGCTGCACCTGCGCTCGATCGTGCACGAGCTGCTGTGGTTCCTCAAAGGTGACACCAATATTGCCTACCTGCGCGACAACAAGGTCAGCATCTGGGATGAGTGGGCCGATGCTGATGGCAATCTGGGTCCGGTCTATGGGCATCAGTGGCGGCATTGGCCAGCTCCGGATGGTGGCGAAATCGACCAGATGACCTGGCTGCTGGAGGAAATCCGCCGCAATCCGGATTCACGCCGCCTGGTGGTCAGCGCCTGGAATGTCGCCGATCTGCCGCGCATGGCATTGCAGCCTTGCCATGCCCTGTTCCAGTTCTATGTCGCCAATGATCGGCTGTCCTGCCAGTTGTATCAGCGCAGCGGCGACATCTTTCTCGGCGTGCCCTTCAATATCGCCAGCTATGCCTTGTTGACGCATCTGGTGGCACAAGCCTGTGGCCTGGGGGTGGGCGATTTTGTGCACACCTTGGGCGATGCCCACCTGTATTCCAACCACGTCGAGCAGGCCCGCGAACAGTTGACGCGCACGCCCCGCGCCTTGCCCCGCCTGGAGTTGAATTCCGAGGTCACGGATCTGTTCGCCTTTCGCTACGAGGACATTGCCTTTGCAGGCTATGAGCCTTGGCCCGCGATCAAGGCCCCGGTGGCGGTATAAAAACCCCCTGATCAGGCCTTGTCGGCCATCAGTTCCAGCAGGCCATCGCGAAACTTGGGGCCACCGCCGTGGGCCGGATGGCGAATCTTGGTGGCTTCGATGCCAACAAGACCCAGCGTGGTCAGGCCGATATTGCCGACCGCCGCGATATGGGCTGGCTGGAACAGTTCGATCAACTGCTTGAGCTGGGGCGCGCCATCGCGCTTGAGTTCGGCAGGGGTCGGGGTGCGGTTGGACAGATCATCGCCGGGCTTGTGCGGGTGCAGGGGAAACGCCGGCCACACCAGCGGTGGTTTGGGCAATTCCTGGAACACCTTTTGCACCACGGTCGAACTGGCCTCGCCCCAGAGCTTGTCGCCGTCCTCGATCAATTGATAGCCGGCTTCGACGCCACCGTACAGACCAAAGCGGTCCTTTGGACCCATCATGATCTTTTCCGAAGTGAAGTTGACCCCGGTACGCCAGGCCCCGCGATAACCGGGGGCTTCGCCCACCAGCAGCACGGTTGGCTTGAGCGGGAAAAGCTGGCTGAAATAGAGCTTGAGATTGGCCAGACGGATGCGCCCGGCTGCGGTTTTGGGATCGTAGAGCGCGTGCGCATCGGCCCGATCATGAAACTTCTGCAGGGTCTTGAACCAGGGCTCCAGGCGTTCGAGCCGCTGCGTGGCCGATGTCTTGCTCATGGTGATCTCCCGTGCATGGACGGCCTGTGAGTATGCACCCGCAACGATGCCTGTACCATCAGTTGCCAGGGTGGCGTATTGCAGGATCGAGCCGGCAGCACGCCGGTGTCGCCGTCACCAGGCCAAACCTGGTTTGAGTTCCACGATGTCCAAAGATGATTGCATCTATGGCGATTCATCGAAACACGGGGTATTATGCAAATTGTCAATTACGTTTACACAATGCATAAATGATCCCGCGCACGGCAGAGCAACTGACACGCGAACTGCTCAAGGGTTTTCCCATCGTCACCCTGACCGGTCCCCGCCAGTCCGGCAAGACCACGCTGGCCCGGCACGTGCTGGCACAGCGGCCTTACTACTCTCTGGAAGACCTGGATATCCGCACGCTGGCCCAGGATGATCCGCGCGGCTTCCTGGCGCAATGCGGTGAAGGTGCTGTCCTCGACGAAGTACAGCGTGCGCCCGATCTGCTGTCATACCTGCAAACCCATGTCGACGGTGATACTCGCATGGGCCGGTTTCTGCTGACCGGTTCGCAACAGTTCGGGCTGCTCTCGGGTATCAGCCAGTCCCTGGCTGGCCGCTCGGGTTTCGTTGAACTTCTGCCTTTGACGCGTACCGAGCTGGTTGTCGCCGATCGGGCCCCTGCAGGCATGCATGAGCAGTTATTCATGGGTGGCTATCCGGCGCTCTACGACCGCGAATTGACGTCTCGTCACTGGTTTGCCGCTTATGTCACCGCCTATGTCGAACGTGACGTGCGCCAGCTCCTGCAGGTGCAGGATCTCGACAGCTTCCAGCGTTTCGTACGCTTGTGCGCTGGACGCAGCGGCCAGCTTCTCAACCTGTCCAGTCTCGCCAACGATTGCGGCATCACCCACAACACCGCCAAAGCCTGGATCAGTGTGCTGGAAGCCAGCTACATCGTGTATCTGCTGCCCTCACACCACACCAGCTTCAACAAGCGCCTGGTCAAGTCTCCCAAGCTGTACTTCCACGACACGGGTCTGATGTGCTGGCTGCTTGGCCTGCAACATGCCGAGCAGCTTGCCACTCACCCGTTGCGCGGTGCCATTTTCGAAACCTGGGTCATCAGCGAACTGCGCAAACAGGCCCTCAATCAGGGCTTGCCCGCCCAGTTCTACTTCTGGCGCGACAGCAATGGCAACGAGGTGGACCTGATTATCGAACGGGCTGACAAATTGCAGCCCATCGAAATCAAGTCCGGGCAAACCCTGAATCGTGATTACTTCACCGGCTTGCAGCGCTGGATCAACCTGGCCGGGCCTATGGCAACGCAGGCCAGCCTGGTCTACGGCGGGGCGCAAGCCGTACGGCGCAATGACATCAATGTCCTGCCCTGGACGCATCTGGAAAACATCGACCCTGGATTGGAGAAGCTCTGACGCCAGGTTTTGGCGTCATCTGGATTATCGGCCTGGCAATACCGGAATTTGCGCGCAAGTCGCCAAGGCTCGTGCCATCACCAGGTCACGTTGTGGATCGTCGCCCAGCGGAAATACGTGATCGCCGCAAACCTCGAAACCGTGCTTGCAATAAAACGCGATGGCGCGGGGGTTGTGTTCCCAGACGCCAAGCCAGACGACATCACAACCAGCCTGCCGGAGCCATGCCAGGCAGGCATCCATCAGTTGCGTGGCAAGACCCTGGCCGTGACAGGCGGGCTGCAGGTAAAAGCGCAGGATTTCTCCGGGCCGTGTGCCGCTCACGCAGGCGGGTGCCGGGCCAAGGCGCAGTTGCGCGTAGCCTGTCAGTTGCGAGTCTTGCCAGACCAGCAAGGTGTGCAGCGAAGGATCGCGGATTTCTTCCCGCTGGATGGCTTCGCCGTAGCTGGCCTGGCAGTGTCGGGCCATGTTTGCAGTAGTGTTGTCTGCGGCAAACGTGAGGCGAAACGTGGTCTCGGCCAATTCGGCCAGAGCCTTGGCGTGTTCGGGTCGGGCAGGTTCGATGCGCAGCATGGAATCAGCATCGGTCCTGACGAATCCATGTGCAATACGCACGCGTGTATAGGCGACAAAAAAAGGTCGGCACGGCACAATGGGCGGCTGCTTCAAATCAATGTGGATTGATGAGCCTCAACCCTGCCCAACGCGCTGCCGTGGAACACTGTGATTCGCCCTTGCTGGTGCTGGCCGGGGCCGGTTCGGGCAAGACCCGGGTGATCACCTCCAAAATCCAGCACCTGCTGGTGGCGCGACGGGTGCCGGCGAAGAAAATCGCTGCCATCACCTTTACCAACAAGGCCGCGCGCGAGATGCGCGAGCGTGCGGAAAAGCTGTTGCGTGGGGTTGATGCCGAGGGCCTGACGGTGTGCACCTTTCACGCCCTGGGCCTGAAATTCCTGCAGATCGAACACGAAGCTGCCAGTTTGCGGCGCGGGTTTTCCGTGTTCGACAGTGATGACAGCGCCAACCTAATCAAGGATCTGATGCCGCGTGGTGCCACCGGGCCGGTCATTGCCGGAGTGCGGGGTTTGGTGTCGCGGGCCAAGTCCGAAGGTTTGTCGCCGGAACAGGCCGCTGCCGCGGCGCAGAGTCCGCGCGAACGTGAAGCTGCCGATATCTACGGTCAGTATCAGAAGCGTCTGGCGGCCTTCAATGCCGTGGATTTTGATGATCTGATCCGCGTGCCGGTGGCCTTGCTGGAACAGCATGAAAGTTTGCGTCTGACCTGGCGCGAGCGCCTGCAGTACCTGTTGGTGGACGAATACCAGGACACCAACGCGGCCCAGTACGCCTTGCTGAAATTGCTGGCGGGTCCGCGCGGGGGCTTTACCTGCGTCGGCGATGACGACCAGTCGATCTACGCCTGGCGTGGGGCCGATCCGGAGAACATCAGCCGCCTGGGGCGCGATTATCCCGACCTGCGGGTGATCACTCTGGAGCAGAACTACCGCTGCGCCCGACGCATCCTGCGCGCCGCCAATACCCTGATTGCCAACAATCCGCACGAGCATCCCAAGCGCCTGTGGAGCGAACATGCCGAAGGCGAACCGATCCGGGTGTTCGAATGCCGCGATTCCGAGCACGAAGCCGAGCGCATCGCTGCCGAAATCGGTTTTCTGGCGCATCGACATACGGCGCAATGGAACCAGTTTGCGATCCTGTTTCGTGGTAACCATCAGTCACGGGCGCTGGAGAAGGCCCTGCAGTTGCAGCGCGTTCCCTATCACCTGTCCGGGGGCACGGCCTTTCTTGAACGCGCCGAGGTCAAGGATGTGCTGGCCTGGCTGCGTCTTGTCGCCAATCCGGATGACGATGCCGCCTTTTTGCGCGCCGTGGCCGCACCGCGCCGGGATATCGGAGCCACGACCCTGGCGCGCCTGGGTGAGATGGCCAATCGCCTGCACCTGAGTCTGGCCCGGGCCGCGGCACGGGCGGATGTGACAGGGCAGTTGCCAGCGCGCAGTGCCCATGCCGTGGAGGGTTTTCTGAGCCTGGTGGCGGCGTTACGCAGGTCCGCCGGGAGCCTGGGCGCGGGAGCCTTGTGTCGCAAGGTGGCCACCGACAGCGGGCAGCTTGCCAGTCTGCGAACCCAGAGCAAGGATCCGGCCCTGGTTGAGCGGCGTCTGGGCAATGTCGAGGAACTGGCGCGCTGGTTCGATGCCGCCGGCAAAGGGGCGACGGGTGATTTGCTGGCACAACTGGCCTTGTTGAGTGCCGCCGATCGTGATCAACCCGGCAATGCCGTGCGCCTGATGACCCTGCACGCGGCCAAAGGGTTGGAATTTGATTACGTTTTCATTGTTGGCCTGGAGGACGGCCTGCTGCCGCATGAGGCCTCGATCGAGGAAGGTCGCCTGGATGAGGAACGACGCCTGATGTACGTGGGTATCACCCGGGCCCGGCATTTGTTGCATCTGAGCTGGCCGCGTCAGGTCCAGCGTTTTGGCGAGTTGGTCAAGGTCGTGCCCAGTCGCTTTCTCGACGAATTGCCGGCAGCCGAATTGCATGTGGTGGGCCGTGATACCCAGCAGGATGCCGAACGCACCGAACAGCGGGCGGAAACGGCCTTGGCGCACCTGCGTCAGTTGCTGGGGACGCAGTGAGTCCGGACGTGGAACTCCTGCGTGTTCATGAAATTGTTCATGATTGTTAAATAGCGGTAAAAATCCTACAATGAAGCCCTGCGGCCAGTACCGCAGGTCGGGGAACCACGCCGGTTCCGTACGGTCCAAGCAACACCATGTCCATGCCATCCGCCCTTACGTCATTGTTGTTACGCTGCCTGCCGTTGATCATGGCAGGCGCTTTGACGTTGGCTGCAGGACCGGCTCAGGCCCAGGACATTGGCATCGCCCTGAAGCACGAAAGCGACTCCCAGCAGGTGTTGCCGGTCTGGAATGCCCGCAGTGGCCGGGTCGAAGCCTTGCTGTTGCTTTCCCCGGAAGCCGAATCGGACAGCCCGGTCGAGCGCCTTCTGGCTCGCAATCTGAGCCTGCCTGGAGTTGGTCTGGGCGTGACGCTGGATGACGGCAGCCGCCTGCAGACCAGTCTGACCCCCGAAATCAATACCGGCCTGGCCTTGCTGTGCAACCAGGGCATCCATGTTGCCATGAGCCTGGGTGTACTCGGCCAGCAATGCCTGTTGGCCGAAGTGGGCGGCCAGGATGAAATTCTTCTGCCTGCGGCGCGTGGTCATGGTCTGAAACTTGATTCGCGCTGGCGTTCGGCCGACAACGGCATCGATCTGAGCTTTGGCCTGTCCTGGCTGGAAGCCCCGATCCAGAATGAAATGAACAGTTTGTCCCTGGCGACCGATCCGGTTGTCGGAGCCTTCGCCCGACCCATGCAAGGGGCGCCCTTGTCGATGGGTGAATTGAGCCAGCGTCAGGTTTATCTGGATGGCCGTCTGGCCCTGGGCCAGCAACGCTGGTTGTCACTGGGCGGCAGTGTCGGTTCCCAGCAACTGGATACCCTGCTGGGGATGCCGATGCGGTGGGACAACGCCATGGTGTCTTTCGGCGTGGGTTATCGCGGCCTCAGTGGCCGTTTGACTGGCCGCCTGATCGAGCTGCCGGCCGGGCAGGGCAATTTCACGGGTGTGGACCTGGGTTTTTCCTGGCGTACGCCCTGGCAGGGTGAATTGAGCTTTGGCGCCCAGAACCTGTTGAACAATCCGGTTCCGGATGCCGGCAAGTGGCCGATGACGGAGCTGCCGGTGCTGGAAGCACCCGGCGGACGCACGCCCTACGTGCGCTACAAGCAAGACCTGTAAACCAAACCTTTTGCGTGTCTTGAGTCGATTCAGGCCGGTTGGCCTGGCTTTTCGGCTGTTTCCGCGCGCACGCCCATTTCCGGGGTGACCTTGAGGATGGAATGGCGCAATTCGCGTGACAGGATCAGGCGCGAATCATCGGCCCAGGCGATCAGTTCCTTGTCGAAGGCCAGCTTGCCGGCCTCGTCCACCCGTACCAGGTGCAGTTCCCGCAAGGTGGCGATGAAACCGCGGAACAGGGAACGGTCGAAGAACTCCGGGGCGGCCGGGGCGTACAGCAGGGCCAGGCGCTGGGCGGTGAGGTGGCACAGGTTTTCCAGCTCACCCGAGCTGACCGTGCCCGAGCCGTTTTTCACCAGCACCGTGACCCCGATGTAGTAGCGCTCGAAGGCCTGCATCACCGAATTGGCGATCACGCGCAGGCAGAAAACCTCGTCGGTCTGGCCGGGGCCGCGTTGCAGGTATTCGCCAGCAGCGTCGAGCGTCAAAAGGCCACGTTCGACCATGACGCCCAGCGTGCGCTCGATCTGTTCACCAAAACCGGTGGTATCCCAGGGCAGGAACAGCTCGCGTTTCAGGAACGGGTAGACCAGTTGCCCCAGACGCACCACGCTGGCGCGGGTCAGGCGCCGGGTATTCTGGAAACAACTGGCAATCCAGGCTGCGCACACGAACAGGTGCAGCACGTTGTTGCGGAAATAGCTTTGCAGGATGGCCGTATCGGCCTCGAAACCCAGCACATCGCCCAAGGGATGACGGGTGCGCACCAAGGCTCCGGATTTTTCTCCATAGGCCACGATCTGTTCCGGGGTCAGTTCGGTGACGGTGACCCGGTCCGAATACGGCGCCTGCAGCAGCAGATCCTTGAACACGTCCAGTTGCGAGAGCAGATCGCTTTCGCTCATGGCGTATTTCGGCGTTGACAGCAGGGCCACGGCCAACAGGTTGACCGGATTCACGTCGGCACTGCGGTTGATGTTTTCCTGGATGCGGCCGGACAAGCTGGCGATGACGGCATTGAACCATTCCGGCCGCTCGTCTTCCTGGGCGTGGGCCTGCCAATCCGGGTCGTGCTCGGCGAGGATGTCATTCAACAGCACGGGCTCGCCAAAACTGACCGTAACCTGGCCGTAATTGCGTCGCAAGGTGCCGGCGGCGGCTCGCAGCAGGGCCCAGATCGTTTCCTTCTGCTTGGGCCGGCCGGTCAGTTCGTCAAGGTAACTCTTGCCTTCAATCAGGCGCTCGTAACCGATATAAACCGGCTGGAACAGCACGGGCCGGCGGGGCTGACGCAGAAAGGCGCGCAGGGTCATCACCAGCATGCCGGCCTTGGGTGTCAGAAGGCGGCCGGTGCGCGAGCGCCCGCCTTCGATGAAGTACTCGATGGAATCGCCACGGCTGATCAAGGTGGCCACGTATTCGCTGAACACGGCCGAATACAACGGGTTGGCCTTGAAACTGCGGCGCAGGAAGAAGGCGCCGCCACGACGCAGGATCGGTCCGATCACCGGCAGGTTGAGATTCACCCCGGCGGCGATATGCGGCGGTACCAGGCCGTGCACGTAGAGCAGATAGGACAGCAGCAGGTAATCGATATGGCTGCGGTGGCTGGGCACGTAGATGACTTCATGCCCGGGCGCGGCCTGCTTGAAGGCCTCGAAGTGCTGCATCGCCACGCCCTGGTAGATCTTGTTCCAGAACGGAGTCAGCATGAACGAGAGCGAGCGGATCACCGTATGGGAATAATCCGAGGCGATCTCGGTGGCACAGGCGTGGGCTCGACGCCAGGCCTTGGCGTGGCTGATGTTGTCGCGGCGCATCTGGTCGGCGATGGCCTGGCGCACCTGCGCCGAAGCCAGTACGCCATCGACCAGAGTGCGGCGGTGGGACAGATCGGGGCCGATCACGGCAGTGCGGATGCGGCGGAAGTGGGTGCGCAGAACCCGTGAAATCTTGCGTACGGTTACTTCCTGGGTCAAACCCTCGTCCATCACCGCGCGCAAGGACACCGGGGCGGAAAAGCGCACGATGGTGTTGCGACCGTTGAGCAGGATCGCGAGGATGCGGCTGAAGCGGCCCACCAGAACCCAGTTCTCCGCGAACAACACGCGGAACCAGCCCGATTGCCGATCCGGAGCACGACCCACGAAGATCGAAACCGGCACGATCTGGACATCCAGATTCGGATCCTTGGCCAGGGCCGCGAC
>CAYRJS010000012.1:0-2593 GCA_964424535.1 uncultured Aquimonas sp. | reverse complement strand
GCGACCAGGTTGGCCATGCCTTCGGAATGGGTGCGGTTGCGTGGACGGCCAAACCAGAAGCCGTGACGGCGCGACAAGGCCACCACGGCCCGGCCCTGACCGGCGAGATTGCCGGGCATGGCTACCAGGGGCGAAGTCAGGCCGGCTTCGCGGCAGGCCTGTTCCAGGATCAGGACGTTCGACAGCCCGTAGCGTTCGATGGCATAGCACACCGGCACGTCGGCAGCGACGTAACGGGCATCGATCGGATCAGGATCGCGCCGGATCGCCAACCATGGGGTCAACAGCTGACCCAGCAGGCGGAAGAACCAGGACGGCGGAACGCGGTCGGGGGTGGACTCGGTTGCAGTCATGATGACGGCCAGATCGGGATCTGCAGCAGTGGCCTGATGCCATCCCGATCCGCAGGTGACTTACTGCGCGAGCGAACTGGCGTCCTTGTCGACGACCTTGCCATCGGCAGCCTGTATTCCGATCAGGTCCCGGGTCAGGCTTTCGATCGTGTCCTTGCCGTACCAGCGACCGTCGCGTTCGACCATCTCGGTTTCGGTGCTCATGGGTTTGCCCAGCAGGCTGAAGTCGACGGCTACCGTGGCGACACCATCCTCGCGCGATGTTTCCTTGGCCTTGATGCTGGCCAGGGTCTGGTTGAGGTCAAAGCCATACAGGGCGAGGATTTCCTTCATCCCGCCAAAGGCCATGCCGGTCTTGGCCATGCTCTGGTCGAAATCCAGGCTGTGCACGGCATCAAGGGTGGGCAGATCCAGATTGCGGGCCGTCTTCACGGCAATGCCGATGCCGCGCTTGGCCAGATCACGATCGGCCAGGTTGGCGCTCTGGAGCCAGCCACCGAGGGCGCCGACAGCATCGATGGCCTGCTTTTTCTGGTTCGCGTTGAGGTCGTCGTTCTCATTGATCGCCTGGGTGAGAAACCCCTGACCCATGATCACGAACATCGGCAACTGGGCGGCGATTTCGGTTTCGAACTTGATCAGCAGGGGTTCGACTTCAGCGTACAACTGAGCTTCGGCATCGGCTGCCGTCAGCTTCTTCATGGTCTCGGCGTATTCGGCCCGATCCTCGTCACTGGGCGGCTCACTGTCGAGCTTTTTTTTCCACTCGGTACGCAATTGGTCCAGATTTTCCGGCGGCACCACCAGTTGTACGGCTTCGAGCAGGCGGTCTTCCCGCAGCTTGGCGGCAAAAGCCTCGATGGCGGCAGCCGGGTCAGAGGTCTGACGCTCGATGCTGGCCTGGGATGCAGGGGTAGATGCGTCCTTGTCGCCGCAGGCAGCCAGGCCAAGGGTGAGCAGGCTGGCGCAAATCAGGGCAATGATGCGATTCATGTGGCAAGACCCCACGGGATCGGAAATGGAAGCAACCATGATGCCCAATCCGGCGCCGGAATAAAATACCGGGGCATGGACGCAGAAAAAACAAGGGAGGCCTGAGCCTCCCTGCAGTTCCAGCATCCTGCCGGAATGGATGTTGTTGTGGTTGTGGGTTTTTGGGTAATTGTCTTGTTGTGTTGCAAACGCGGCTTTAGTGTACTTGGCGAATGAAGTTAATGCAACACTTGATAAAACAACTTGTAAGTTGCTGATTTTTAAATATCAGTAATCGTCGCGCAAGCTGGATTGGAGGCAAGCGCGAGGCCCCATATCCTGGCTGCAGGCACGCAGCAAGGCGTTTTCCCAGGATCCGTAGGCCGGATTGGGCAACATGAACCAACGCTCACCCCACCACGCCTGATACGGGGCCATCAGCTCCTGTCGGGTGGCTACATCGGCACTGGTGCCGTCGAGGAAGTCGGCCAGGTTGTCGCCCAGCATCAGCACCACGCGGTAGTCGCGTTCGATCAGACGCCGGCGCTCACCCTTCTCGCGTGCCGGCGCGCGCAGATCGCCACGCAGCATGACGTTGCTGGCATCGGCCGCGATCGGAAAGCCGAGTGCCCGCAGATTGGCGATGGTGGCTGCGGTCTCCTCCGGCGCGTCGCGGTTGGTGACGAAAAAGATGGTGACGCCGTGGGCATCGGCATAACGGGCAAAATCAAGCGCACCCGGCATGGCCTTTGCGGCTGCGGCCTGGACCCAGGCTTGCCAGGTCTCGATCGAGTAGCCCCGGTTTTCCTTGATGCTGCGGGCCTGGTAAGCACTGTTGTCGATCATGGTTTCATCGGCGTCCACCACGATGGCCGGCGGCTTGGCCTCGAATCCGGCCTGGAATTCGCCATACGGCAGGGCGGACCAGCTCGGGTCTGCCAAAGCCGCGTCCAGGGAACGCTTGGCGGCAGCGTAGATGCCGCGCACGCTGGCTTCATATTCGGCCGATGCCTGCATCCACACGGTGGCATTGAGGTTGTCGTGAGCGACCACGTGGGTATCGGTCGCAGGTTCGACCGGACGCAGCGATGGTGTGGTGCATGCGGCCAGCAGGATACTGGCAGCGAGAAAGCAGGCAGGGTACAAAACGCGCATGGCGAACTCTCGGATGGTACAAAGACGGGCCAGTGTAGCTGGACTGGATGCCTGGGTGATCCATGGCTCTCGATGAGCCTGGATAATGTCGGGCTGGATGAGAGCTGCAAGAG
>CAYRJS010000011.1:6508-22622 GCA_964424535.1 uncultured Aquimonas sp. | reverse complement strand
TCCATCCTGAGCTGTGGTTTTTCGCCTGTCATTTCGAGGGCGATCCGGTCATGCCTGGTTGTCTGGGGCTGGACGCGATGTGGCAACTGACCGGTTTCTACCTGCCCTGGCTGGGTGAGCCCGGACGTGGCCGCGCCTTGGGGGTGGGTGAGGTCAAGTTCAGTGGCCAGGTTCTGCCCGAGGCCAAGCTGGTGCGCTATGAAATACACGTGCGTCGGGTGATGCGCGGCAAGCTCGCCCTGGTGATCGCCGATGGCCGAACCTATGTGGACGACACCTTGATCTACGAGGCCAAGAACCTGCGCGTGGGCCTGTTTCAGACATCGGGAGCAGCATGATGCGGCGCATCGTGATCACCGGCATGGGTATCGTTTCGCCGCTGGGCAATGATCTGGCCAACGTGACTGCGGCTTTGCGCGAAGGGCGCAGTGGTTTGCAGGCCGTACCCGAACAAATCGAGATGGGTTTGCGCAGCCATGTTGCCGGAGTCCCGCAGATCGATCTGGATGCAGCCATCGATCGCAAGCTCAAGCGTTTCATGGGTGATGCCGCCGCCTACGCCTACGTTTCCATGCGCGATGCCATTGCCGATGCCGGTTTGTCAGCCGAGCAGATCCAGCATCCACGCGTCGGCGTGATCGCCGGCTCCGGGGGCGGTTCCCCGCAATGGCAAATCGCCACTGCCGACTTGTTGCGGGAAAAAGGCGTGCGCCGGATCGGCCCTTACATGGTGCCGCGCACGATGTGTTCAACGGTTTCCGCCAGTCTGGCCACGGCTTTTGGCATTCAAGGCGTGAGTTATTCCATCGCCGCTGCCTGCGCCACTTCGGCCCATTGCATCGGTGCCGCCGCCGATCTCATCCGGCATGGCGTACAGGATGTGATGCTGGCTGGTGGGGGTGAAGAGCTGCACTGGGGCATGACCTCGCAGTTCGATGCCATGGGCGCACTGTCCACCCACTTCAACGAGGATCCGACCCGGGCATCACGTCCTTACGATCAGGCCCGCGATGGTTTTGTCATCGCTTCCGGTGGCGGCATGCTGGTGCTGGAAGACTACGATCATGCCAAGGCCCGGGGTGCTCGTATCCATGCCGAACTGGTGGGCTACGGCGTCAGTTCCGATGGTGCGGACATGGTGGCGCCCAATGGTGAAGGCGCGGTGCGCTGCATGCGCATGGCACTCGCCGGTCTGGATGGCCAGGGTCCGCAAATCCAGTCCATCGACTACCTCAATACCCACGGCACATCGACCCCACTGGGTGATCTGGTGGAATTGCGCGCCGTACGTGAAGCCTTTGGTGCAACCGTGCCGCCGATTTCCTCGACCAAGGCCTTGACCGGCCATTCCCTGGGCGCTGCCAGCGTGCACGAGGCCATCTACAGTCTGCTGATGTTGCAGGAAGGTTTCATGGCGGCTTCGGCCAATATTGAAAACCTCGATGCCGGAGCTGTCGACTTCCCGATTTTGCGCGAAACCCGCGACGCACCCTTGCGCACGGTGATGTCCAACAGCTTTGGTTTTGGTGGGACCAACGCCAGCCTGGTTTTCCAGGCCGTGTAAGCCGGCATCAGGACGGATTTTCCAGCACTTCCCAACGGGTATAGCACTGCTCCAGTTCGGCTTGTAGACGAGTCATGGCTTCCTGGTGGGCCACGATGGCGGTGCTGTCCTGGCGGTAGAACTCGGGTGAATTCATGGCCTGGGTTTGGGTCTCAAGCTCTGCTTCCAAAGCCTCGATCCGGCTGGGCAAGGCTTCCAGTTCGCGGGCATCCTTGTAGCTGAGCTTGCGCCGGGCAGGTTCCGGACTCGCTTTGGTTTCGTTTGGCTCAGGCTTTTTCACCACTGCTGCTGGCAGTGATTCGGGTTCAGGCGGACGTGGGCGTTGACGCAGCCAGTCGCTGTAACCGCCGACATAGTCACCCACCCTGCCCGCGCCTTCCATCACCAGGGTGGAAGTGACCACGTTGTCGAGAAACTCACGGTCGTGGCTGACCAGCAACAAGGTGCCGGAAAAGTCACCCAGCAATTCTTCCAGCAGCTCCAGAGTTTCCACATCCAGGTCGTTGGTGGGTTCATCCATGACCAGCAGGTTGGCTGGCTGGGCAAACAATTTGGCCAGCAACAGACGATTGCGCTCGCCGCCGGACAGGCGCGTGATCGGTGCCCGTGCCCGCTCCGGAGTGAACAGGAAGTCCTGGAGATAGGCGAGCACGTGCTTGCGTTTGCCGCCCAGTTCGATGAATTCACGGCCTTCGGCGACGTTGTCCAGGGCATTCCAGTCTTCACGCAGGCTGGTACGGTACTGGTCGAAGTAGGCGATGGCCAGATTTGTGCCATGTATCACCTCTCCATGCCGTGGTGCCAACTCGCCCAACAACAACTTGAGCAGGGTACTTTTGCCACTGCCATTGGGACCAATCAGGCCAATGCGGTCGCCTCGCAGGATGGTGGTGGAAAAATCCGTGATGATGGGGCGGTCGGAGTAGGCAAAATCAATCCCGCGGGTTTCGATCACTCTTTTGCCGGATGCTACCGTCTGGGCCAGTTCCATGCGCACCTGGCCCTCCTGCTCGCGCCGCTGGGCACGTTCCCGGCGTAGAGCCTGCAGACGGCGTACACGCCCCTCGTTGCGGGTACGGCGCGCCTTGATACCCTGGCGAATCCAGACTTCCTCCTCGGCCAGGAAAGTATCAAAACGGGCATTTTCCACTGCCTCGGCATGCAAGCGTTCTTCGCGACGACGCAAATAGTTGTCGAAATCACCCGGCCAGCTCGTGACCTGGCCACGATCGATCTCGACGATACGCGTGGCCAGAGCGCGCAAAAAACGTCGGTCGTGGGTAACAAATACCAGAGCTCCAGACCAGGTCAACAAGAAGCGTTCCAACCAGTCGATGGCTTCGATATCCAGATGGTTGGTGGGCTCATCCAACAGCAACACGTCCGGCGCGCATACCAAGGCCCGGGCCAGCAACACCCGTCGTTTCAGGCCTCCGGAAAGACTGCCGAATGCAACTTCACCAGGCAGTTCCAGGCGCTTGAGCATGTCATCCACGCGCTGGTCGGCCGACCAACCCTGCGCCGCTTCGATCCGTGCCTGCACAGCCGCCAGTGCGCTTGTGTCCACTTGGACCGCGTGGCTCAGGCGATGAAACAGGGCCAGGTCCTTGCCGACATCGCCCAGCCCCTCCGAAACCACATCAAAGACGCTGCCTGTGGCATCTGGCGGCACTTCCTGTTCCAGGCGTGCGATGCGCGTGCCCGCTTGCACACGAATCTGGCCGTCATCCGGCTGCAGTTCACCGGCCAGGAGCTTGAGCAAGGTGGACTTGCCGGCGCCATTGCGCCCGATCAAGGCAATGCGTTCGCCCGTTTCGATTGACAGATCGGCAGCTTCGAGCAAGAGCGGCCCACCCACGCTGTAGTCGAGTCGGTTCAGGGTAATCAGGGACATGCCGGCATTGTATCAGTCGGGTGCCATGCGTTTGCTGGAATACTTCGGTGACTCAAGTCTCTGCACGAAGGGGCTTTCTCATCCAGGAGCGCATCTGTGCCGAAAACACACGAAAACGGCCAGCAAAGCTGGCCGTTTTCTATGCCATAGATTTCAATAAATCAAATCAGAATTTGTAGCGGAAGCCCAGCTGGAGCGACCAACGCGATTGCAGGTCGGTAATAGAAGGGGTAAAGACTTGACTTTCAACGAAGTTATAAATGTAACGACCAGACTCTTGATCCACACCCTGGAAGTTCACCGCACGCATATCGGTGAAAGGCGACTGATACTGGATGACACCCCAGCTCTTGTCGATTAAATTGCCGACGTTCATGATATCGAGCCACAATTCTGATTTATGGCCCTTGAAGAAGCCCGGCAATTCCTGACTAATACGAATATCAAACGTATTTACCCACGGGTTACGACTACCGTTGCGCTCGGCTACACCTCCGGCATAACGCTGCAGGTCGGGATTCCGTGACAGCCAGTTGAAGAACGCCTGCTCCATTTCAGCCCCACCAGTAAACATCACATCACCAGGGCCAGACGGTACGTACAGCAGATCGTTAACATAACCATCGCCGTTCATGTCGTTTCGAAAACGCCAGCTATACGGAAGGCCAGAGCGTCCTTCGTAGAACATGGTCGCTGTAGTGGCATAATCGCCAAAGAACGCCTTCTTGAAGGTCAACGAGCCAATAATGCGGTTTCTGATTTCATAGTTAGAGGTAGCCGCAAGATCTTCGTTAGGGCTGAAAATGGCCCGGGGATTCCAGTTGGAAATGGCGCGCGAAGACGTCAACGGATTGACTTCCGTGGCAGATGTGTAGGTGTAGCCCAGCATCCAACCCCATGTGTCTGTGAGTGGTTTGTTCAAGCTAAGCGTGAACTGATCACTACGGCCCTTCTTGGTGTTCTTAAGGTAGATTACGCCATCGTTGTGCCAACCGGTGACGTTCTCGTAGCCCGGGATTGTATCAGCGATAGCACCAATACCAGTGTTGCCATTGGCACGAGTGCCGCTGGCTGTGCCATAGAGATTACGCCAATAAAGAGGACGACCATCCGGACCCATGAGTGTGGCGTCACCCAGATCCAAACGCTCGAAGTGGAGACCGTTCTTGACCTGAGTTTGCAAGTACTCAGCGGAAAACACGATACCGTGCCACGGCAACTCATGATCAAACGCCAAATTGGCCTTCCATACAGACGGTTGTTCAATCCCCTCTTCCATAAGGTTGACCATCATCTGATAGCCAGACGCAGGAGATGGTGTGGTGGGATTGTCCGGGTTCAGCGTTACTGGCAAATTAGCCCAGATGGCCTCACGCTGCTCTTGCGTATAAGCATCGATGCGGCTCGGGAAGGAATTGTAGCCAATCAGACCGAAGCCAGAATTTTGATAGGAGTTACCCACCCAGACATTGGCCGCAGCACCTTGGAACAGACCCAAACCACCACGTAGCTGTGTGGGGCGCTCGGAATCGAAGGTGTAGTTGAAGCCAAAGCGCGGCTGCCAAAGCTCCTTGTCCAGCGTCTGACGATTATCCAGACCGTATACCTGTTGAACAAGCAAATTATGCGCGGGAACATCATCCAAATCAGGGATATCTACACGCACACCAAACAACAGGTTGAGATTGTAATTGACTGCCCAGCTATCCTGAAGAAAAACACCCAGATTGCGATGTGTGTAATTCATCGCAATCGAGTCATAAGAATTGCCAGGAACTGGAGCATTGAGGCGGTAGACTGCATACTGACCATTACGAAAGTGATCTAAACTGGCAAATTCGTATGCCCCCCAGATGTTCTGCGCGTACAAGTTGAAGATATCGTTGTCTTCGTAGTCGAAACCAAACTTCAGTGTGTGATCGCCGATGTACCAGTTACCAGCACCATAGGCGTTGAGGGTTTCGGTGCTAACCTGATTGCCATGACGAAATTCATCTGCGCCAAACAAAAGTGTGGGCGAAGCCGGAAGATCAGGATCGACATTACTGGTGCCAAAACCGATGCTAATCTGGGGCAGGCGAGACGCCACATTACTGAGCGAATCGTATTTGCGCATGCCCACCTTGAACTCAGTGGAGAAACTGTCACTCCAGTCGCTAAACAATTGGATCACGCCAGTTTCCACAATCTTGGCAATGTCATAGACGTTGCTGCTCAACGCGATGCGTGTGTTATTCGATGAAAAACGCGGCTCAACCTGTTCCAGTCTGGAGTAACGCAGCGTGGCACGGTGGTTGTCGTTGATATTCCAATCCAGCTTGATCGCGTACTCTTCGATCTCTTCCTTGATGCTGTCTGGAGAATTCACACCACCAATGTCCACACCATACACGGAGCGTGCAATCTCCTGTGCTTCAGCAATCTGGTCAGGAGCGATATCGACGATATTGGTCGCTCCCGAACCAATGGGGCCAAATGATGCCGCCGCACTATCTCGCGTGAATTTTTCGTAGTTGGCGAAGAAGAACAGTCGGTCCTTGATCAACGGACCACCGAAGGTCGCACCGTATGTCTGCTCGTCATTGAAACCGGTGAACTTCGCGCCGGAGGTAACGCTGTCACCGACCCAACTCGAATCTCGATAGACACCGTAAACCGAGCCGTGGAACTCGTTGGTACCCGACTTGGTAACCGCATCGACAACAGCGCCCGTAGCACCGGTAATACCGACATCGTAACCGGAGATATCAATGTTGATGGCCTCGATCGCATCCATCGACACTGGTTGGCGGAGGGTCGGGAAATTATTGGATTCCAGGCCGAATGTATCGGACGTGTTGACACCATCAATACGGATAGCGTTAAAGCGTGGATTCTGACCACCTACAGAAATTTCACCGCGGGCCTTATCGCTCTGGGCCAAACGCGGATCCATGCGCATATAATCCTGAATGTTGCGGTTGATTGATGGTAACGCGTCAATCTGCTCCGAACCCAGTGTGGTTCCTGCGCCGAACTTGTCAGGCGAAAACACCGAAGTACTACCCGACGCCACAACCTGGATGGTCTCCAAAGCGGTAGCGGTAGTATCAAGGTCGACATTCAGCGCAGCGGTTTCACCCAGCGCGAGGTAAACGTTCTCAGTGGATTCACCCTTGAACCCTTCCCGCGTGACAGTGACCGTGTACGGGCCGCCGACACGCAGACCGCGCGCGCTGTAGCGTCCCTGCGCGTCCGTGGTGGCGCGGCTGGTGGTACCCGAAGGGGTGTGCACGATGATGACTTCGGCCCCGACCAGAGGAGCGCCGTCATTGGCGGTCACACGGCCTGCCAGGTTGGAAGAGGTTTGTTGCGCATAGACCGGCGCAGCCATAAGAAGGATGGCGAGCGCACCAGCGAGTCGCTTTACACGGAACTGTTTTTTCATGGGTAATGCCCTGATTGCCAGACGTTTGGAAGTGCGAGTGCAGCAATGCACCCGTGAAACCTGTTTGCTACCCGACGCCACACTTGGGTAGCGGCTACCTCTATGGGACTCCGCATCCACATCATGTCTGCAAACGCGGGCCGCTTTAACCGTAGTTTAACCATGCCTCGAACATTTCGCCAGTCTACCGGCATGAACCTCGGGTCTGCCGACACCCCCGTCATGGGCGCGTTCATCTTCCTGCCATTTCAGGCCGACTCTGGACTCCAATGCCCACCTTCCCGCTATTTTTACATCATCTTCGGCAAATAGACCGGCCCTGGTTCTTATGCCGCACGCAGCCACGTTGCCATTCCATCCAGCAGCATCTGCACCGAAAGTGCCACCAGGAGCATGCCCATCAATCGCTCAACCGCGGTAAGTACTTGACGACCCAGCACTTTGTAGAGAAACGTGGCTGAAAACAGGATCACCGACGTAGCACCCCAGGCCAGCAACAGGGCCAGGGTCCAGTCAGCCAGGCGTCCGGGTTCGTTGCTGGCCAACAGGATCACGGCAGCCATGCCCGAAGGTCCGGCTATCAACGGGATGGCCATGGGCACGATGAATGGCTCACCCGCGGATTGCTGCCCGGTCAGACCGTCCTTGCCCGGGAAGATCATCTTGATGCCGATCAGGAACAACACGATGCCACCGGCGATCGACACCGATTCTTCGCGCAGGTGCATGGCCGCCAGGATCGCCTGGCCGGCAAACAGGAACAGCAGCAGAACACCCAGGGCGATCAGCAACTCGCGCAACAGCACGATGCGCTGGCGCCGCGCCGGCAACTCGTGCAACAGACTCAGGAACACCGGCACATTGCCGAGCGGGTCGAGAATCAGAAACAGCAGGATGGCCGCCGACAGGGTTGTCATGGTGTGCTGACGGCGACAGATCTGCGCTGACGTACGGCTTCAAACATGGCGATGCCGGCCGCCACCGACACGTTCAGGCTTTCGATGGCACCGGGCATGGGAATACGGGCAAGAAAGTCGCACTGTTCGCGGGTCAATCGGCGCAAACCTTCCCCTTCCCCGCCCATGACGATGCCGATGGCACCTTTGAGATCAACATCGTACAGAGCCTGTTCGGCTTCCCCGGCCAATCCGACCAACCAGACGCCCGCCTGTTTGAGCTCACCCAGGGTGCGCGCCAGATTGGTGACGCGCACCACCGGGATGCGATCGGCGGCACCGGCTGAAGTCTTGCGCACGGTGGCATTGACGGACGCGGAACGATCACGCGGAACCAGTACGGCGGTGGCTCCGGCAGCGGCGGCACTGCGCAGGCAGGCACCCAGATTGTGCGGATCCTGAACGCCATCGAGGATCAGCAGCAAGGGCCGACTCGCTTGCGCCAGCAAATCGACCAGATCATGTTCGTTGTAGCTTCGGCTTGCCTGGCGGCGCGCCACCACGCCTTGATGACGGGTACCCTGGGCCAGCTCGTTGAGCACGTCCGCACCAACCGAACGCACCTCGATCCGATGATGTCTGGCAACCTCGATCACATCGAGCAGGCGCGGATTGCGGGCACGGGCATCCACAAGCACCTCGCACACGGCCTGGGCATCGTGCTCCAGAGCCACGGCGACGGCATTGATGCCGGCGATCCAATTCGAGTCATCACTCTGGCTCATGGCTTACGGACCTTGCCGGCGCGGGGTCGGGTCGGAGCCTGGCTGGGCACCAGACGCAAATCAATGCGTCGATCCTCGACACTGGCACGCAACACCAGCACCCGCACCGGATCACCCTGACGCCAGAGCGCATTGCTGCGCTCACCAGACAACTCCCGTCGTACCGGATCAAAGTGATACCAGTCCTTGGGCAACTGGGTCACGTGCACGAGACCGGTGACACCGGATTCGGTCATTTCCACAAACAACCCGAACGAGGTCACCCCGGACACGATGCCGTCAAATTCCGAACCCACATGCTGTTCCATCCAGGCCGCACGGTAGCGTTCGTCGACCTCACGCTCGGCGTCTTCCGCTCGGCGACTGCGCTCGGAGCATTGCAGGCACAGTTGCACCATGTCGTGCGGGCTGTAGGTGAAGTCATCGGCATGACCACCTTCCAAAGCATGCTTGATGGCCCGATGCACGAGCAGATCGGAATAGCGCCGGATCGGCGAGGTGAAATGCGCATAGGCATCCAGAGCCAAACCGAAATGACCGATGTTCTCGGTGGCATAGACCGCCAGGGATTGCGAGCGCAGCAGCACCGATTCGATCAGGGCAGCATCCGGACGCTCTCGTACCGTCTTGAGCAGACGGGTGAAATCCCGCGGCTGGACCTTGTTCCAGGGCGGCATGCGCAGGTGGAACTCGGCCAGGAATTCTTCCAGATCGGCATATTTTTGTTCGGGCGGGCGATCGTGCACCCGGAATGGTGCCGGCATGCGCTTTTTCAGCAAGGTCTTTGCCGCCTGCACATTGGCCGCGATCATGCATTCTTCGATGAGCTTGTGGGCGTCGTTGCGCGCGCTCATGCCACCGCGCACCACTTCGCCATCCGGACCCAGCATGAAATTGACTTCGCTGGTCTCGAACTCGATGGCGCCACGGGCGCTGCGCGCCTTGGCCAGCAAGCGATACAACTGATGCAGGTGCTCAAGCTGGGGCAAAACCCCGGCCACGGCGGCGCGGGCATCGGCGTCATCCATGCCGATGGCGGCCCAGACCTGGTCATAGGTCAGGCGCGCGTGGGAACGGATCACGGCCGGATAGAAACGACTGCGGGTGACTTCGCCCTCGTGATCGACCTGCATATCACAGACCAGAGCCAGACGATCCTCGTCCGGGCGCAGCGAGCAGATGCCGTTGGACAAGGTTTCCGGCAGCATCGGCACCACGAAACCGGGGAAATACACCGAAGTCGCACGCAACTGCGCTTCCTGATCGAGGGCATCATCGGGCCGGACGTAATGGGACACATCGGCAATCGCCACGATCAAACGGAAGCCGGACGGGTTGGGCTGGCACCAGACGGCGTCGTCAAAATCCTTGGCGTCAGCTCCATCGATGGTCACCAGCGGCAGCTTGCGCAGATCCTTGCGCCCTTCCCGATCGGCAGCGGTCACCTCCAGCGGAATGGCAGCGGCCTGTTCCAGCACCGGTTCGGGAAACACATGCGGCAGGCCGTGGCCGTGAATGGCCACTTCCACCACCAGCGACGGCGTCAGGGCATCGCCCAGCACCGTCAGTACCCGTCCCACCAGAGCATGTCCGGCCTGAGGTCGACCGGTATCGGGCGAATCGATCAGTTCGCACACCACCAGTTGTCCGGAACGCGCGCCTTTGCGCAGATCCGGCGGAATCATTACCTCAGGCAGGATGCGCCGGTCATCCGGCATCACCTGACCCAATCCGGCGCGCTCTTCGTAACGCCCGACCAGGCGGCTGAGGCGACGTTCCAGCAGATTGACGACCTTGCCTTCGGCCCGGCCCCGATGATCCAGGCCGACCACGGCGGCCAGCACCCGATCGCCGTGCAACACCTTGCGCATTTCCCGAGGCGGCAGGAACAGATCTTCACCGCCGGCATCGGGATGCAAAAAACCGAATCCTTCGGGATTGGCGATGACCTGGCCGGCCATGAGATTGGTTTTTTGCGCCGGCACATAGCCGCCGCGGCGGTTGACCAGCACCTGGCCATCACGCAGCATCGCGGCCAGGCGCTTGCCCAGGGCATCGAAACGCTCGGGCGCGAGCAGATCCAGGGTTTGCGCCAATTCCTCGGCCTTCAATGGCCCAGGCGCCTGCGCCAGCAAAGCCAGGATGGCCTCGCGACTGGCGATGGGATTGTCGTAACGGCGTGCCTCGCGTTCGGCATGCGGATCATGGATTGCCGTCTTGCGGGAGCTGGCGCGCTTGGTCGAGGCCCGGGTAGCGGGCTTTTCCGCCTTGGCCTTGGCGGCTGCCTTGGGCGTAGCATGGGATTTACCCGACGCACCTTTTTTGGTTTTCCCGGCCCCAGTCATCACCTCCGGCATCCAGGGCGGAAGTGACTTTTTCTCACGCTTTTTCTTCATGTGCCGATCACCTTCCGGATCTTCGTCAAGCCAGAGCCCGATGTCGCCGGAAGCGCAGCCATCAATCGGGCCACAGGCCCGTTGCCTGGGCTGAATTTTTCCTCACGTCTTTCAGATCTCACTCGGAAACCGTGGCCGTGGCTGTCGCCGCGCCTGCAGCCTCGGCCTCGCCCGGCGCCGCCCCGGTCGCCGGTGCCCGTACGATGCGCACGCCTCGACTCTTCATCCAGGCATCGAATTCGGCGGCGGTGAATTTCCGGCCTTTTTCCATATTGAAGCGATACGGCGTGTTGTCGAATTCGGTCTGCGGCACATAGTCGGCATATTCATTGACGGGCTCGGAAGCACAGGCTTCCAGGTTCAAGCGCATCAAGACCACGTCCAGGGCCAGGGCTTCGTCCCGGCTTTCTGCCAGCAACAAACGCGGTGTGGCCAAGGCGGCTGGACGTCCCAGCATGCCCGAATACAAGGGCGGCACCGGTGTGGTGCGCACGGGCAAGGGGTTTGCCGCCTTGCTGCGATCGCAACTTACGGCATCGACCTGTGCACTCCACACCAAAGCCAATACAGCACCACCGGCCAGCATCATCCTGATCATCACGCAATTCCTGCCCATCAATGGCAATCAGTGTAGCCTGAATTCAGCGCAATCGGCGCTTGAACGGCCAGCGTCCGCGCCAATACTGGATCAAGAGAAAACCAAAGGCCATGCCGCCCAGGTGGGCAAAATGCGCCACCCCTTGTTGGGTGCCGGTAACGCCCAGGAACAGTTCCAACAGGCCGTAGCAGATCACGAAGGTGCGCGCCCGCATCGGAATCGGCGGGAAAATCAGCATCAGGCGCACGTTGGGAAACAGCAGGCCATACGCCAGCAACAGGCCGAACACCCCACCCGAAGCGCCGATCGTGGGATATACCGGCCCGCCATGCTGGGCTACCACGCTGGTCACCAGCAACTGCACCAGACCGGCACCGATCACGCAGATCATGTAGTAGTTGAAAAAGCGTCGGCTGCCCCAGGTTGCTTCCAGCGGTCCGCCGAACATCCACAAGGCGAACATGTTGAAGAACAGATGCGTCCAGCCACCGTGGAGAAAGCCATAGGTCACGATTTGCCAGGGCAAAAAGCCAACCTGATCCAGTGCTCCACTTGGCATGCGGATCGGGTAATCGCCCAGCGGCCAGAGCATCAGATCCGCGAACAGACCATCGCCCAGCGTCATCTGCATGAAAAACAACAGGACATTGGCAATCAAGAGCGCACGGGTGATCGGCGGTACGTTTCCCGGCATCGGGAGGCTCCTCAAAACAAAGGGGTCATTCTACGTGGAAGGTACCGGCAATGGCCTGGACACGATCCGGATACGGCTCAGGGATTCTTTCCCCACAGGATTTCATCGAGCCAGTGATCATCCTCACGCTGCATGCGTGCACGCCCCGCCTGCACCTGCACGCCTTCGACTCGCAAGCGTTCACACTGCTCATGAAATCCTGGCGAACCCGGTGGCAAGCCGATGCGCCCATCGGAGCGCACGATGCGGTGCCAGGGCAAGTCCGGGTCTTCGCTGGCCGCCAATAACTGAGCCACCAGACGGGCATTGCGGGGAAACCCGGCCCGCCGGGCAATGGTTCCATAACTGGCCACCTGCCCCGCCGGCACTGCACGCACGGCGGCCAGGATGCGAAGTCGGCGCTGATCGGCAACAGATTCGGGCATGAAGGACAGGGTTGGCAGCTTTGACGGCAAAGGCCATTAGAATACCCGGGCCTTCACGCCATAGATCGATCCATGCAGAACTTTGAGCAAATCCGCACGCACATCAGTGCCAACTACACCGTCACCACCAGCGATCCCTATGTGATCGGGGTGGAGCTGTCATTGGACCAGGGCAACCGGCGCCAGAACGTCTACCTGACCGAACTGCAAGGTGAAGACAGCCGCGCCTACCTGCGGGTAAGTACCTCCATCGCCCCGATCACCGGCGTCGATGCCCGTCGCGCCCTGTTTTTCAATTGGGAACAACGCATCGGCTACCTGGCCCTGACCGAACTGGATGGTGTGCCCTACCTGCACTTGTGCGAAAACTGCCCCTATGACCTGATCAACGCCGCCGAAGTCGACCGCATCGTGCTGGAGATCGGTGGCCTGGGCGATCGCATGGAGCGTACTTTTTCAGCCGGTGGTGATCTGTTCTGAGTCGCTGTCGAGCTTGCTTCACACCTGCACAGGCCCTGATCCATCCTGTAGCTGTCGAGCTTGCTCGATAGAGTGTGAGGCTTGCCTCACACCTACAAAGAGTCGTTGGGCGCGCCGTCCACGGGCAATGCGGAAAAATCACCTGTCCGCATCATCCAGTCCCAGCACGGCGCGCACAAACGGCACCGTCAGGCGCCGCTGTTCGGTCAGGCTGGCGTGATCAAGGCGGTCCAGCAAGGCGACCAGACTGGTCATCTCACGTCCAACCCGGCGCAGCAGAAAACCGGCCACGGCGTCATCCAGAACCAGACCACGTTCGTGGGCCTTGCGTTTGAGGATGGCCTCGCGCAGCGGATCATCGAGCCTGGGTAACAACAGTTGTGTGCACTGGGCCAAACGCGAGCGCAGGTCTGGCAAACCCGGTGGCAGGCTGACGGGCGGACCACTGGCGGTGTAAAGCACGGCACAGCCGGCAGCGCGGGCTCGATTGTGAAAATCGAACAGGGCCAGTTCATCCTCGGCATTGCCCAGTAGTGCTTCCAGATCATCCAGCACGATCACGCGCTGGACATCCAGTCCCGCCAGGGCCGCGCGGGCTTGGCCCGATAACTGCTCCAAGGCCAGATACCGTGCGGCATGGCCGGCTGTCGTGGCGGCCAGCACCGTGGCCAGGGCCAGATGGGTCTTGCCACTGCCGACAGGGCCAGCCAGAAAAGCAAAGCCCGTACCCTGGCGTGCCATCTCGGCCAACGTCTGCACAGCAAAAGGTGCACCAACGAAGGTGTCGAAACGCGACTCGGCCGCCGGCTGCAGGGCCAGGGGCAATTGCGGTGACGGGTTCACGTTGCCGGCGTATCCGGCGCCGAAGCGTCGACTTTGGCTGGATCGGAGGCAACGATCGGATCAGGCGCTTCACCCTCCATCTGCCCGGTTTCCGCCTCTACCGATAGTGCTGTTGAAGTGGCCGCCTGCGCGGTTTCATTACCGGCATACAGGCGGCTGGCGGTATAGCGCGCATACAGATAACGCAGCAACACCATCACCACGGCCGCCACCGGCAAGGCCACCAGCACCCCAATGAAACCGAACAATTGGCCCCCGGCCATCACGGCGAAAATCACCGCCACCGGATGCATGCCGATGCGATCACCCACCAGCCACGGGGTGAAAGCCACGCTTTCCAGCACCTGACCAACGCCGAACACCGCCATCACCATGATGACGTGGGCCCAGTCGCCATATTGCACCAGGGCCGCCACCAGACCGATGCCGATGCCGGTGATGGCGCCCAGATAAGGGATGAAACTGACCAGGCCCGCGATCAAGCCGATCAAAAGAGCCAGATCGATGCCCACCATCCACAGACCGAGCCAGTACACCAGACCCAGGGCCAGCATCACGCTGATCTGGCCGCGGAGAAAACCGGCCAGCACGCTGTCGGATTCGCGCGCCAGTCGCGTGACCACCGGTTCGATCGGGCGCGGAATCAGCAAGCGGACCTTTTCCACCAGCACATCCCAGTCACGCAACAGGTAGAACGCCACCACCGGGATCAGGGCCAGGTTGACGATCCAGCCGATGATCACCAGGCCGGATTTGGAAATCCCCCCCAGCAAGGTAGCGGCAACGCCACCGGCCTGTTGCCAGTGTTGGCGAATGACGTCGTAGATGTAGCCCAGATCAAAACCCTCGAACTCCATGCCGGTACGGGTACTCACCCAAGGCAGAACGGTACCGGTGAACCAGTCGCGATAGCGCGGAAACTGGTCGATGAAGGTGCTGATCTGGCGTTCCAGCATGGGGATGAGCAACAACACCACGCCGACCAGGGCCAGGGTCATCAAGGCAAAGACGATGGCCACTGCCCCGGACCGGGACAGGCGCAGGCGTTCCAGTCGATCCACCAGGGGATCGCCGACATAGGCCAGCAAGGCTGCAATCACGAAGGGCGTCAATACCGGCCCCAACAACCACAGCAGCAGGCCCAGGCCCACCACCAATGCCGCCAGTTGCCATTTGTGGGTATCGGTCATGGTTCTCTCGATTCCTTGCCAGGTTCCGGATCAGGACGTTGCTGACAGGACAAGCGTGACCCGGATGCAATCCGCTGGCTCTTAGTGTGCCTGCAGGGCAAATTCGCTCGGGCTTTCCAGGCCACCCACGAAAACCGGTTCCAGCACACTGCCACGCAGCAACTGGGCGAGGTTTTCGATGCCGGCGGACAGTTCCAGTTCGGCTTCCAGTCGGCTCTGATCCACGCGCACGGGATGCACCTCGATCACGATCGGTTGTCGGCGCAACAGGGCCATCAGGTCCGCATACGCGGCAGCGTTGCTTACGCCCTCGATCACGACCGGGTAGCGTCCAGGCTGACCGGAAAAGCTGGCTTGGGCACTTCGCCGCAACAGGACTTCGGCCGCCCCGTCGGCGGCGGCAGTCAGCACGTCCAGGGCCTGCACCTCCCGATTGCGCCACCGTCCCAGTTCGCCACTGCCATCACGCACGCGCCAGTCGGCCAGCCAGCCATCATCATCGCGGCGCATCCAGCCGATCAGGGCTGGGCCGCCATAACGTGCGGTCGCAGTATCCACGGCCCAGGTTTCCTCGCTGGCCAGGTCACGGGCAATTACGGTGGCCTGATCGGTGGCGTCATAACGCGGCAGGCGCAAATTGATGCCGCGCTGGGCCGCGCGCGTAGTCAGGGCGGTAATGGCGGCGGCGGCATCGGCACTGACGATACGCGCTCCGGAACCATCATCGATGGCCAGCCACAGGATCGGCTGAGGCTGCTCCTTGGCCCAGGTCGCATCGGCCTGCGCACCCAAGAGATTACGAACCCCATCCTGATCAAAACGCGCGATCAAAAAAAGCTGGCGCTCGCCGGATCCCGTCTGGCCAGCCCAGCCCTGACGGTAGCGATACTGTTGCAACAGGCGGGCAGCATCGGCCTCGGCG
>CAYRJS010000011.1:3174-6408 GCA_964424535.1 uncultured Aquimonas sp. | reverse complement strand
CCAGCCCTGACGGTAGCGATACTGTTGCAACAGGCGGGCAGCATCGGCCTCGGCGACAGCCGTTTGCGCGTGCGGGCTACCTTGCTTGTGCAGGACTTGCTCCAGAGCCCGGGGCAAAGCCGCCAGACGATCGGCTTCGGACTGACTGGCCACTTCGACCTCGCCTTCGTAAGGTCCCAGTGTCTGGGCCTGCGATCCGGTCGCGACCAGCAAGAAAAGGGTGATACCCACCAATAATTGCAACAGTCTTGCCATGACGGTCTTCTGGGAAAACGACTGTGCATGTTGCCGCAAACGGCCGATGGCGTCCACGCTCGGCCTCGCCTTCGGACCAGGTTGATTCCGATACCAGGCAATGCCCGAGTGCTTCGGGTCATCAGCGGATCACGTAGCGACCGTCAGAGTCGTTACAATGACGCGTTTACCTGCGCCGGATTTTCGCCGTGACTGCCGTCAAGCCCCCGCTCACCTATCGCGATGCCGGTGTCGATATCGACGCTGGAAACCAGCTCGTGGACCGTATCAAACCGCTGGTCCAGCGCAGTTTTCGCCCTGAAGTCATGGGTGGCCTGGGCGGCTTCGGGGCCTTGTTCGACCTGGCTGGCAAATACCGTGAACCGGTGCTGGTCTCCGGCACCGACGGAGTCGGTACCAAATTGCGTCTGGCCCAGGACTGGAACCGACACGACAGCATCGGCATCGATCTGGTCGGCATGTGTGTCAACGATGTATTGGTGCAAGGTGCCGAGCCTTTGTTTTTTCTCGATTATTTCGCCACTGGCCGGCTCGATGTCGAGGTCACCGCGCGCGTGGTCAGCGGCATCGTGGAAGGCTGCGTGCGCGCCGGCTGCGCCCTGATTGGCGGGGAAACCGCCGAAATGCCTGATATGTACCCGCCCGGGGAATACGATCTGGCCGGTTTTTGCGTGGGCGCGGTGGAAAAATCCGAAATCCTGCGTGGTGATCAAGTCAAGGCTGGTGATGTCCTGCTGGGTGTCGATTCCAGCGGCCCCCATTCCAACGGCTACAGCCTGATCCGGCGCGTACTCGAACGCGCTGGTGCCAGCCCCGACCAGAAACTGGGCGATACCACCTTGGTCGATGCCCTGATGGCACCGACCACGATCTACGTCAAGCCGATCCTGGGCCTGCTGCAGGCCCTGACCCCGCATGCCATGGCCCATATCACTGGCGGCGGCCTGACGGAAAACATCATCCGTGTCATTCCGCCGGCACTGGGCATCGAGATCGATTCAGGCAACTGGACCCTGCCGCCTGTATTTGACTGGCTGCAGCGCGAAGGCCAGATCGAAAATGCCGAGATGTGGCGCACCTTCAATTGCGGCATTGGTTTCGTGCTGGTGCTTGCCCACGACCAGGTCGAACCGGCCAGAGCCAAACTGGCCAGCTTCGGCCTGGCCAGTCGTCCCATCGGCACCGTGGTATCGGCCGATACCGCTGCCCGGGTACGGATGCTCTGATGTTGCGCGTTGCCGTTCTGGCCTCGGGCCGAGGCAGCAATTTCGCCGCCCTGCTGGATGCCAGCCGCACCCCTGGTGCGCGCTATGAACTGGTCGGCCTGTACTCGGATCGAGCGGAAGCTCCGGCCCTGGAACTGGCTCGCACGAACGGGCTGGATTCGGCTTGCATCGAGCGCAGTTCCTACGCGAGCCGGGTTGCTTTCGACCAGGCGTTTTTCACCCGTGTGCTGCAGATTCAGCCCCACCTCATCGTCTGTGCCGGATATATGCGAGTTATCTCCGCCCAGGCTTTGGCCCAACTCAACGTGCCCTTGATCAATATTCACCCTTCCCTGCTACCGCGCTACCCCGGCCTGGATACCCACGCCCGGGCCTTGGCTGCCGGTGATCGCGAACATGGGGCCAGCGTGCACCTGGTCACCCCGGAACTGGATGGTGGGCCGGTTCTGGCCCAAGCACGGGTAGCCATCGAAGCCGATGACACACCCGATGCCCTGGCCGCCCGGGTCCTGGTGCAGGAACATAGACTGCTGCCCGCCTGCGTGGCGCTGTTCGCCCGGAATCGCTTGCAGATTGTCGCAGGCGAACCATGGCTGGACGGAGCGCGCCTGAAGGCCCTACTGCAATTGCACGCGAATGGATTGCCATGAAATACCTGTTGTTGTTGATGCTGGGTATCGCCAGCCTGGCCAATGCTGCGGACACCTCGCCGGCCCTGCACGCCTATGTGGCCGAATACGATGTCTTGCGCGGTGACCGGGTCGAAGCCCAAGCCACCATCTCCCTGGAATCCACGGCGGCAAAACGTTGGCGCATGCACAGCCGCACCCGTGCCACCGCCGGGGTGGCCGCTTTGGCCGGGGTCAATCTGGACGAAACCTCGGAATTTGCCATCACCGACACCGGCCCGGAATGTCGCCGCTACCACTACCGCCAAGGTGGCCTGCGCACCCGTGAACGCTGGATCGACTGCACTGCGGGCGAGACCGGCATCAGTAGTCGTGACCACAAGGGACCCTATCATTTCCCGACCCGGGTCGGCGTGGTGGACCGGCAGATTGCCAGCCTGGCCTTGGCGCTGGACCTGGCCGCCGGCAAGCACGGCGCGCTGACCGTGACCGTGGTTGATCGCGAGCGCCTGGAACCACAACACTACCGCACCGCCGGTGAGGAAACCCTGGACCTGCCGATCGGCCCGACCCGCACCATCAAGCTCGAACGCGTGCACGATACCGGCGATCGTGCTACCACGACCTGGTTTGCCATCGAGCACGACTGGATCCCGGTCCGCATCGTGCACAGCGGCAAGAGTGGCGGTTACGAATTGCGCTTGCGCAGCCTGAAGCGCTGAAACCGGCAAGCACGCGCTCTGCGCGCCCAGCCTGCATCAGAGTATGCTGATCAAGGCCGGTAGCAACATCGATACATGCCAGGGCCACTGTTGAACCCTGCTTGCTGCTGGCCTCATCTTTGTTCAAACCAAGCGGAGGCAATCCATGTCCGTTGCAAAATTCGTTGAAATCAGCGCCTCGTCAACACGGGGTTTCGAGGATGCGGTCCAGTCCGGACTGACCAAGGCGGCAGAATCGATCAAGAACATCAAGGGTGCCTGGGTCAATGAAACCAAGGTCATCACCGCACCTGATGGCAAGGTCACCGAGTGGCGCGTCAACATGCGGGTGAGCTTTATCGTCGAGTAAAGACCGACAAGGATTCACCCACTGACTGCGGTCGCCGTCGGACATTCCTGTCG
>CAYRJS010000011.1:0-3074 GCA_964424535.1 uncultured Aquimonas sp. | reverse complement strand
CACATGCTGACGTCTGGTGGCTTCACCATGTCCGTGGCGCTGACCAACTGTGGTGCCCTGGGTTGGACCAGCGATCGACGCGGCTATCGCTACACCAGCACCGATCCCGAGACCGGTGCGTCCTGGCCTGCCATGCCAGGTGCATTCATGCGTCTGGCCAGGCAGGCGGCGGAGGCTGCAGGTTTCAATGGTTTTGAACCCGATGCCTGCCTCGTCAACCGATATGTACCGGGCGCGCGTCTGTCGCTGCATCAAGACAGAAATGAACGGGATTTCGATGCGCCCATCGTCTCGGTTTCCCTCGGCATGCGGGCCATGTTCCTGTTCGGCGGGCATGCCCGTACTGACCCCACCGTCAAGGTGGCGCTGCACCACGGGGACGTGGCGGTCTGGGGCGGTGTCGATCGCCTGCGCTATCACGGCGTGATGCCGCTGAAGGATGAGCCCCACGCGCTCTTGGGCAGCCAACGCATCAATCTCACGTTCCGCAAGGCGGGATGACTGTCACAGTCGCGAGGCCTTTTCGATCATCCAAGTTCAAGCGCAAGAACCGGAGTGCTTGCGGTCGAACTTCGCTCTATCGTGGCTTCCAGGACACATGATCGCAGGAATCACGACATGGACATCCGGACCTACGAAACCGCCGACGCACGTTGGGCCGCAGTTCTGGCACGCGATGCCGCCGCTGATGGCCGGTTCGTCTACGCCACGCGCACCACGGGCGTGTATCGGCAACCCAGCTCAGCCGCACGCTTGCCCAAACGCGAAAACGTGGTGTTCTTCGACTCCGCACAAGCCGCTGAAGCGGCAGGCTATCGCTGCAGTCGTCGAACCCACAGCGACCAGGCCACTACTGTTGCGGCACGCGCAGCCCTGGTCGCCCGTGCCTGCCGTTTGATCGAGACCGCACAAACCCCGCTCTCGCTGGCCGACCTGGCGACTGAGATCGGCATAAGCCCCTATCACTTTCATCGCGTGTTCAAGGCCGAAACCGGCCTGACACCCCGGACCTACGGCGCCGCCTGGCGCGCCCGCAAGTTGCGCGAGGAACTGGGC
Organism: uncultured Aquimonas sp.; assembly: GCA_964424535.1. Classification (GTDB taxonomy): domain Bacteria; phylum Pseudomonadota; class Gammaproteobacteria; order Xanthomonadales; family Xanthomonadaceae; genus Denitratimonas. The sequence continues at coordinate 2,018 of CAYRJS010000011.1, read as the reverse complement.
AGATCACAGACATCAATCACCGACGCCATCTACGATGCGGGGTTCAACTCCGACAGCCGGTTTTACGCGGCCTCCGGACAACGGTTGGGCATGCGCCCGCGGGACTGGCGCGCGGGCGGCACTGGTGCCGTTATCCGCTTTGCCGTGGGCCAGTGTGCACTAGGGGCAATCCTCGTGGCGCAGAGCCAGCGCGGCATCTGCGCCATCCTGCTGGGCGATGATCCGGATCAGCTCGCGCGCGAGCTGCAAGACCAGTTCCCCAAGGCCGAGATCATCGGCGGCGATGCCAGGTTCGAGCTGTTGGTGGCCCAGGTCGTGGGCTTCGTCGAGGCCCCGTCCATGGGATTGCAGCTGCCGCTGGATGTGCGCGGCACGGCGTTTCAGGAGCGGGTCTGGCGTGCGCTGCGTCAGATTCCACCAGGCACGACGGTAAGCTACGCCGATATCGCCGCACGCATCGGCGCACCCAGGGCGACGCGCGCCGTGGCCCAGGCCTGCGCAGCGAACCGCATCGCCGTCGCCATCCCCTGCCACCGCGTCGTGCGACGCGACGGTCAGCCAGGCGGCTACCGCTGGGGCGTGGACCGCAAGCGTGAACTGCTGTATCGGGAAGCTGTTGACTGATGGCGCATCAGCCCGTGACCCCATCTGACACCAAGCTCGACCGCTGTCAAAGATAGGGAAAAGCCGAGATCCACACGCGCGGCACCGGCCTCGTCGACGTCCGGATCAAGAAGCTCTCAGAGCTGCACGCTCAATCCGTGGAGTAGGACGTGGTTCTGGTCAGGACAGGCGACGGATGCGGGCGCCGAGGCCGCGCAGTTTTTCCTCGATGTTTTCGTAGCCGCGATCGATATGGTAAATCCGGTCGATCGTGGTTTCGCCCTGCGCCACCAGGCCCGCCAGTACCAGCGAGGCCGAGGCCCGCAGGTCGGTGGCCATGATCGGTGCCCCGGTCAGTTGTTCGACCCCGCGCACGATGGCGGTATGGCCTTCGACCTGGATGTCTGCGCCCAGACGGCGCAGTTCCTGCACGTGCATGAAGCGGTTTTCAAATACCGTCTCGGTGACTCGCCCGACTCCTTCGGCGACGCAATTGAGGGCCATGAACTGGGCCTGCATGTCGGTAGGAAACGCCGGATAAGGCGCGGTACTGATATCGACCGCACGGGGCCGGCGCCCACCCATGTCCAGCTCCACGCAGTCTTCGCCGACATTGATATGCGCGCCAGCCTGTTCCAGCTTAACCAGCACGGCATCAAGCAGGTCGGCACGCGCCCGGCGTGCCAGTACCCGGCCACCGGTCATGGCCGCAGCCACCAGGAAGGTGCCGGTTTCAATTCGATCAGGCAGTACCTCGTGGTGGCAGCCATTCAGCCGGTCAACACCTTCAATTTCCAGTCGGGAGGTGCCGATGCCGTCGATCCTGGCACCCATCGCCACCAGACAGTTGGCCAGGTCCACGACCTCGGGCTCCTGCGCCGCATTGTCGATGACGGTGGTGCCCCGAGCCAGGGTTGCTGCCATCAGCAGGTTCTCGGTACCGGTCACGGTCACCAGATCGAGCATGATCCGGGCTCCACGCAAACGTTCGGCGCGGGCCCGGATATAGCCGTTTTCCACGCTGACCTGGGCCCCCATCGCCTGCAGGCCCTTGATATGCAAATCGACCGGACGCGAGCCGATGGCGCAACCACCCGGCAAGGACACCTCGGCCTGGCCAAAACGCGCCAGCATCGGCCCCAGGACCAGGATCGAGGCGCGCATGGTGCGTACCAACTCGTAAGGGGCCACGAAGCGATCCATCGAACGCGGATCGAGCTGGATCTGCATATGGTCGTCGACGGATCGCTCCACGCCCATCTGGCCCAGCAGCTCCAGCATGGTAGTGACATCGTGCAGGTGCGGAACATTGCCGATATGCATCACGCCGTCAGCCAGGATGCCCGCCGTCAGGATCGGGAGCACGGCGTTCTTGGCCCCGGAGATGGGCACCTCGCCCTGCAGCGGGGTGCCAC
>CAYRJS010000010.1:16779-23115 GCA_964424535.1 uncultured Aquimonas sp. | reverse complement strand
TCGCAGAACAAGCTGTCCGATCCGGCCAAGCTCAAGCGCGTGGTGAGTCTGATCGACGCCGAGGGGCCGTGGATCGGCCTGGACGTGGATGTGAAGGGTGAGATCTACGAGGGGCTGCTGGAGCGCAATGCCTCCGAGGTGAAATCCGGTGCTGGCCAGTACTTCACACCGCGGCCGGTGATCGAGGCGATGGTGCGCTGCGTGGCGCCGAAGATTTCCGAGACGGTGTGCGACCCGGCCTGCGGCACGGGTGGGTTCTTGCTGTCGGCCTTCGACCACATGAAGGCGCAAAGCCAGGACCGCGCCTTGCAGCAGCGCCTGCGCCGGCAGGGCGTGGCCGGTGTGGACATCGTGGACGAGGTAGTGCGCCTGTGCGCGATGAATCTTTACCTGCACGGTCTGGGCAATGGCGACAGCCCGGTAACGCAGGGCGACACGCTGGCGCTGGACGATGGGCGGCGCTTTGACGTGGTGCTGACCAATCCGCCGTTCGGCAAGAAGTCGAGTTACCAGGTAGTGGGCGCGGACGGTGGCATCAGCACCGAACGGGAGAACTACGAGCGCGATGATTTCGGCTTCACTACCTCGAACAAGCAGCTCAACTTCCTGCAGCACATCATGACCATCCTGGAAAGCCACGGCCGCGCCGGGGTGGTGATGCCCGACAATGTGCTATTCGAGGCCGGGCGCGCGGGCGAGGGTATCCGCCGGCGGCTTTTGACCCAGTTTGATTTCCACACCCTGCTGCGTCTGCCGACCGGCATCTGGTACAGCCCGGGCGTGAAGGCCAATGTGCTGTTTTTCGACAAACGCCCGCCGCGCGCCGACGGCACCCCGCACACGCGGCAACTGTGGGTGTACGACTACCGCACCAATGTGCACAAGACGCTCAAGACCAAGCCTCTGGTGCGCGGCGATCTGGATGATTTCGTGGCCTGCTGGGAACAACGCGAACAAACCGAGCGCTTCCGCGCCTTTGGCATCGACGAGCTGTTGGCGCGCGACAAGCTCAACCTCGATTTTTTCTGGTTGCGCGATGACAGCCTCGAAGACCTGGAGAACCTGCCGCCATCACTGGAGCTGGCCGCCGAGATCGTCGACGGACTGGAGAGTGCACTGGAGCGGTTTCGCACGGTGAGCGAAGCCCTGGCAAGGGATGCGGATTGACACGACCGGCCGGGCGCCGGCGATCTATCAACTGCGCAAACCCACGCCTTTTTTCAGCAGCCACAGGGATACGGCGGTCAACAGGGCGATAAAGCCCAGCATCAGGGCGTAGGCGATCCACAGGGGCACATCGCTCTGGCCCAGCAGGCCGTAGCGGAAGGCGTTGACCATGTAGAAGATCGGATCGGCATAGGTCGCAGCTTTAGCCCAGTCCGGCAGCAGGGTGATGGAATAAAACACCCCGCCCAGATAGGTCAGCGGGGTCAGGATGAAGGTGGGCACGATGGCCACGTCATCGAATTTCTTGGCGAAGATGGCATTGATGAAACCGGCCAGGGAAAACACCACGGCGCCCAGCACGACAGCAGAGATGGTCACCAGCGGGTGGGGAATGTGCACGCGGGTAAAGCCCATGGCGATGCACAGCACGATGGCCCCGACCATCAGCCCACGCAGCACGCCACCGGCAACATAGCCCCACAGCAGGGCCCAGTTCGGGGTTGGGCTGACGATGAGTTCTTCCACATAGCGGCCGAATTTGGCGCTGAAGAACGAGGATGAGACATTGCCGTAACTGTTCTGGATGACGCTCATCATCACCAGCCCGGGGACGATGAAATCCATGTAGCCAAACCCATCCATCTCACCTACGCGCGAGCCGATCAGGCCGCCGAAGATGAGAAAGTACAAGGTCATGGTGATGGCCGGCGGGATCAGGGTCTGGGTCCAGATGCGCAGGATGCGCGAGACTTCACGCCGGGTGATGGTGAGCAGGGCCACCAAGGCCAGGGACGACGCGCTGCGAACGGGCACTTCGGGCAACAGGGTTTCGGTCCGGGTGTTCATGCGGCCTCCTCCGATCCGGTCAGGCGCACAAACAGTTCTTCCAGGCGATTGCTGCGTGTGCGCATCGAGCGCACCCGGATGCCGGTGGCATCGAAGGCGGCAAAGACCCGATTCAGATCCATGGCCCGGGGCATGTCCAGACCAAGGGTCTGAGCGTCGACACGTTCGAAACGCGCGCCTTCAATCTCCGGCAGTTGTGCCGGAATCGCGCCTTCGATATCGAACAGGAAACCCTCCACATCGAGCTTGGCCAACAATGCGTGCATCGGGCCTTGTTCGATGATCGAGCCGTGGTCGATGATGGCCAGGTTGCGGCACAGGGTTTCAGCTTCTTCCAGATAATGGGTGGTCAGGATGATGGTGGTGCCGGCGGCATTGATCTCCTGCAGGGTTTTCCACATGCCGCGGCGGATTTCGATATCGACTCCGGCGGTGGGTTCGTCCAGGATCAGCAGCCGGGGTCGGGTCATCATGGCGCGGGCAATCATCAGGCGGCGTTTCATGCCACCCGACAGCATGCGTCCGATCGACTCGCGCTTGTCCCACAGATGCGCCCGTTCCAGTTCCTGCCGGGCCCGATTCATGGCCTCGGCCCGGGGCACACCATAAAAACCGGCGTAGTTGACGCAGATATCGAGGGGTTTTTCGAACTGGTTGAAATTGATCTCTTGCGGTACCAGGCCGATCTGGCGCATGGCCAGGCTGCGCTGGGTGGCAATATCGATGCCGAACACCCGGGCTTCGCCGGCGGTCTTGTTGACCAGCGAACTGATGATGCCGATCAGGGTCGATTTGCCGGCGCCATTGGGGCCCAGCAAGGCAAAAAAATCCCCTTCGGCCACCGTCAGATCGATGCCGTGCAGGGCTTCAAAACCGTTGTCGTAGACCTTGCGCAGGCCCTGGACCTGCAATGCCGGAGTAGCAACCATCGAACACCGCTGAAAAGACCAAGCCAGTTAGTATATCGGTTTGTCTTGATCGGATTTGCCGTGTCTGCCCATATCCCGTTGCGTCTGGTCGAACGCCGCTGGCTGACACCCGAGGTTCTGCATCTGGTTTTGGTCCAGGCCGATGGTCTGGCACTGGCATTCAAGCCCGGCCAGTTCGTGCAACTGTTTTTCCCCGACATGCACGGCATTGAACAACGGCGCAGTTTTTCCCTGGCCAATGCTCCGGCTCCGGAGGGCGAACCTGGACGCTGGGAGCTGGCTGTCAGCCTGTTGCCCGAAGGTGCGGCCAGCCGTTATCTGCGTGAGCTGCCTCTGGGTTCGATCGTCATGGGCGCCGGGCCATTTGGTCGCTTCGGCCTGCAGACCAACGACCGCGCACCTCGCTACCTGTTGCTGGCCACCGGCACCGGTGTGGCCCCGTTTCGCGGCATGCTGATGCCGTTGCGCTTGCGCCTGGAAAACGGTGCCCAGGTTGAACTGCTGTGCGGAGCCCGAACCCGCTCCGAACTGTTGTATGCCGATACCTTCCTGGCCATGGCACAAGCATTTCCCGGTTTTCGCTATCGGGGTTTTGTCTCACGCGAAACGGTGGATCCCCAGATACCCTGGCTGCATTCGGGCTGGGTGCAATCTGGTTTGCCTGCGTTGGCACCTTCGGCGCAGGATCTGGCCCTGGTCTGCGGCAATCCGGCCATGGTCGATGCCTGTACCGCCCATCTTCAGCAGGCAGACTTGTCGATGCGTGCCATCCGACGTGAACGCTATATCGCTTCAGGCTGAAATGAAAACGGCCCTGGGTACCTTTCGATACCCAGGGCCGCGTGCACGATCAGATCAATCGGTCAGCTTGAAGTCGAATACACGCCGGCTGTCCACGGCCTGGGATACGGGGGCAAAACGCCAGCGCTCCATGGCGTTGAGGGCCTCACGATCGAACGTGTTGTTGGGGCGGCTCGAGAGGATGCGGACGTTGCTGACACTGCCATCGGGCATGACCGTGAACCCGACTTCCACCGAACCTTCAATGCGCCGGCGCAGGGCCAATGGCGGATAGCGTGGCTGCACCGTGGAAATGGGCGTCAAGGTGACCTGCACCGGAGCTGCGGCAACGGGTGGCGGTGGCGGTGGCGGCGTGGGAATGGCGGCAGGTTCGGGAGCGGCCGCGACCGGTTCCGGAGCAGGTGCCGTCGGTGCCGGAGCAGCGGCACTGGGTGCCGTACTGGCAATCGGCTCAACCACTGGTGCTGCAGGCGCAATCGGTGCTGAAGGCACTGATACCGGCACCGGGGCGGCATCGGCAGCCTGGCGCCTGGCTTCGGCGGCTTCAGCGGCTGCCGTGGCCGCGGCCGCGCGTTGGGCATCAGCCGCCACCCGATCCCGCAACTGGTCCACCGCGCGTTGCAAACGTGGCAGGGCCGGGGCATCGGCATTGGCGCGCTGCATCATGTCCAGTACGCGCTCGCTTTCAGCCAGATCACCGGCAGCGGCACGTTGTTCGACATACAGCATGGCATAGGGAAACAGATCACTGAGGGCATTGCGCGCGCGCACCTGCTCGGGTTCTTGTTCGATCACGCTCAGGTACATCTCGAAGGCGCTCTCGCCCGCAGGCACGAACAACTGCTTTTCCTTGACCGCTTCCTCGGCTCGCACCAGAAGCTCGTCCACGCTGAGGGTGTCGACCAGGGACGGCTGGATCAACATGGCCTCGCCACCTTCGGCATCCACTACTGCTTCCGCCGGGGCCGGAGCCGCAGGTGCGGTAGCGGCAGGCGGGCTGCTGGGCGCGCGCGGAGGCGGCTGCTCTTTTTCGCCACAAGCAGCCAAACCCAGAGCCAGGGCCAGCACTACCCAGATTGGGGTGTAGTGCAATCGTTTGTTCTTGATACTTGTCATGTGATCGATCCCCGGACGGTGTATCTGTAAGGACAACTGCGTCGGCCCTGGTACCAATCAAAGATCGGTTGCAAGAGCAACGGCCTGCTTATGTTCGTTCGCAACGACACCATAAGTCAAAGCCACGGGTCACGAAAGAGCGTCATATCCCGGTTTTTCCGGGCCGGAATCACTTGCCGATGCAAAAGTTTGCAAATATCCGGCCAAGCAGAGCTTCGTTGTCGAAGGTGCCGGTGATCTGGCCCAGTTGGGCCTGGACCTGGCGCAGGTCTTCGGCGGCCAGTTCGAAGGCCTGGGTTTGACTCATGGTGGTGTGGGCGGCACGCAGGTGCTCCCGGGCCTGTTGCAGGGCATCAAGGTGACGTTGACGGGCGCTGAAAGTGCCCTCTTCGCCGGTACCAGCGCGTTCGCTCAGGCTGGCGTGCAGCAGGTCCAGACCCTGGCCATCACGCACCGACAAATGGATATGTTCGATCCCGTCCTGCCATCTGCGCGCGGGCGCCTGGCCGGACAGGTCGATCTTGTTGTGCACCACCAGGCAGGCCACGTCGACTGGCAGTTCGTCCAGATTCGGGGCCTGGTCGGGTTCCACCACCAGCAACACCAGATCGGCCTTGCGGGCCTCGGCACGGGCCCGGCGCACGCCTTCTTGTTCAATTGGGTCCGGGCTTTCGCGCAGGCCGGCGGTGTCAACCAGAGTCAGCTCGATGCCATCCAGATGCAGGGTTTCGCGCAGAACATCGCGGGTGGTGCCGGCCTGGGCGGTGACGATGGCACGCTCGTCGCCGGTCAGGGCATTGAGCAGGCTGGATTTGCCCACGTTGGGTTGACCCAGGATCACCACATGCAGGCCATCGAGCAGGCGTCGGCCACGGTCGGCCTTGAGCAACAAGGTATCGAGCTGTTGCTGCAAACCGGCCAGTTCGGTCTCCAGGCGAGCCGGAGCCAGGGACTCGATGGGCTCATCGGAAAAGTCGATGGCCGCTTCCAGTTGCACGCGCACCCCGATGACTGCTTCCACCAGGACATTCACGGCCTGGGAAAATTCCCCTTGCAGGCTGCGCTGGGCAGCCCGGGCGGCGGCTTCGGAACCGGCTTCGATCAGGTCTGCGACGGCTTCGGCCTGGGCCAGGTCGAGCTTGCCATTGAGAAAGGCGCGTTCGGTGAATTCACCGGGTCGGGCCGGACGCGCGCCCAGTTCCAGCAGGCACCGCACCAGCATCTGCTGCACCGGCCGGCTGCCGTGCACCTGCAATTCCAGAGTGTCCTCGCCGGTGTATGAAGCCGGGGCGGCAAAACATAGCAACAGGCCCTGGTCGATCAGCTCGCCCTGGCCATCGCGCAGGGCCAGATAATGGGCGTGACGGGCAATTGGCGGACGACCCAGCAATTGGCGGGCAATGGTCGGCACCAGGGTGCCGCTGACCCGGATCACGCCGATGCCGCCCCGACCCGGCGGGGTGGCGATGGCAACAAT
>CAYRJS010000010.1:9036-16769 GCA_964424535.1 uncultured Aquimonas sp. | reverse complement strand
GTCGCTGCGATCGGCCACCTCGGGTTGCGCTTACTTGGCCGGTTGGGGTGTTGCCGGCTCGCCGTGGCGACGCATGATGAGCCATTGCTGCAACAGGCCCAGAGCGCCGTTGGTGGTCCAGTACAGCACCAGACCGGCCGGGAAGAAGGCGAACATGACACCAAACACCAGCGGCATGGTCTGCATCATGCGCTTTTGCATCGGGTCCATGCCCGGGGTCGGCGACAGTTTCTGGGTCGCCCACATGGTTACCAGGTTGATTACCGGCAAGATGAAGTACGGATCGGGCGCACTCAGATTCTGGATCCACAAGATCCAGGGCGCCTGGCGCAGTTCCACAGCCTCGATCAACACCCAGTACAAGGACAGGAACACCGGAAACTGGACCAGGATCGGCAGGCAGCCACCCAGGGGATTGATCTTTTCCTTCTTGTACAGCTCCATCATCGCCGTCTGGTACTTCTGACGGTCATCGCCAAAGCGCTCCTTGAGCGCTTCCAGGCGCGGCTGGATGCGGCGCATGCGGGCAAAGCTGCGGTACTGGGCTTCGGACAGCTTGAACATGGCGGCCTTGATCAAGACCACCAGCAAGACGATGGCCCAGCCCCAGTTGCCGATCAGCGAATGCAGCAAGGACAGCAGCCAGTGGATGGGTTGGGCGATGACGGTGAAGATGCCGTAATCCAGGGTCAGGCCCAGGCCGGGGCTGATGTCTTCAAGTTGATGGCGCAGCTTTGGACCCAGATACAGGTCGACCGCCGTGCTGGCCTGCGCGCCCGGGGCCACGTTCAAGGTCTGGCCCATCTCGCGCATCAGGTAACGACCATTGGGCAGGACCGCATTGCTGAAACCGGTGGCTTCTCCACTGGGTGGCACGATGGCGGCGACAAAGTAATGCTGCAGCATCGCGATCCAGCCATCGGTGACCGTGCGCTGCATCGGCTTGGCCGGATCGAATTTGTCGAACTTGAGTTTTTCGAACTTGTCCTGCGGGCTGTACCAGGCCGCTCCGACAAAGCTCAGACGTTCGGGATTGGTGAATCCACCCTTGGGCGTGGGTGGGGCCACCCGCACCAGTTGATGGTAGGCATTGCCGGACCAGGGTTGGTCGCCCTGATTGAGCACGGTGTCTTCGATCTTGAGCAGGTAGCTGCCACGCTCCAACTGGTAGCGGCGTTGCACCTGCACGCCATCCGGGCCTTGCCAGATGAAGCTCAGATCGATGTGCTCCTCGCCGTCGGCCAGAACCCGATCACCGCTGGTGGCCTGCATGGCTGTTTGATGGCTGGGCGCCGCGGGCTGACCGACCAGGCCGCTTTGGGCGATGAAGAACTGCTCGGCTTCCTGGCTGAGCAACTCCACTGGCCGGGTATCACCCTTGAGCTCACGGGGATAGGCGAGCAATTCCGCGCTGCGCAGGGTGCCGCCCGTGGCCGCCACATGCAGGCGCAAGACATCGTTGGCCAGCACGATTTCGGCAACCTGTTCCGATTCCGCCGGGTCGAGCGCCGGGGTGGCAACAGATGCCGATGTAGCTGCTGCTGTCGGATCGGCTGCGGGTGCGGCCGACAATTCCGGTACGCTGCCATCGATCACTTCCTGCCCGGGAACGTCAAGCTGCTCGACCGGGGATGAAGTCGCCACGACCTGCGGGTTGGCATGCATGTCCTTTTGCCAGGCATCCCAGAGCAGGAAGGCAACAACAAGCCAGGCAACGATAAGAAAGGTACGGGTCTGGGTCATGGACGCTAAGGCCTGAATACGGTGGCAGCAAACGGATCAGGCCGGACTCTCATGGCCCTGAAGACATCCGTCGAACCTGGAAAGACGGCACCGACCATCCACCTGTGACTGCCCGTTTGTGCGTGATGGTCCCGCTTCGGGCCATGCCATCCCGGGCACATGCTCATTGAGGGTTCGCGGACGGGGTGGAATCGGGTTGTCTCGACGGATGGCTGGTCGTTGGTGAGCCGGGCATTTTGCCAACTCCATCGACCAGCGGCAATCCAAGCCGTTCCGGAAGTCGATCCAGTTCGGCCAGGATTCGGGCTGCATCGCGTCCTCGTGCGGCGGGTCTGCCACTGACCACCAGATCCCCGGCGGGGAAACGATGTTCATTGTGACGGAACCATTCACGCACCAGTCGACGCAAGCGATTGCGCTCGACCGCGCGCTTGTCGACCCGACGGGAAATGGCCAGACCCAGGCGCGAACGCCGGATGCCGGCATCTATGTCCGTCTGGTCGTGGCGTCGAAACACATACCCGAAACAAAGACTGCCGCTGCGACGACCATCCTTGAAGCAGCGGTCGAACTCGGCCGGCTGGCGCAGATGGGCAGACCGCGGATGACGGTTATGCAACCGTGGCGGCAAGCTCATGACTGTCCGCAGGCTGGCTGCAGACTCAGGCAGACAGACGCTTGCGACCCCGGGCACGACGGGCATTGATGATCTTGCGCCCGTTGGCGGTTTTCATGCGGGCCCGGAAGCCGTGATTGCGGGCGCGCTTGAGCGTGCTGGGCTGAAATGTGCGCTTCATGGCGACACCGTATCAAAAAAGGGAAAGGAACCGGGCATTCTAGTTTTTGCAAGGCCTGTTGGTCAATACATTGATGGCTTCGGCCGGTTTTGCCCCGTTTCCGCCAGGCAACGATCCCCTGTTTTGCCTCGCCCCGACCTGCGGTACCAATCTCCGCAGACGGGGCATTAGCAGGTAGACTCAGAACCCCCCTGGTGTTCCTGCAATCCGTCGATCCGACCGCGAGGGTTCGGAGTGGAGTGTCGATTCTTTCATGTTTGCCCACTGGCCACTTTGTCTGTCCCACCTCAAGGCGGAATTGCCGCCTGAGGACTTCATGACTTGGCTCAAGCCCCTGCAAGTCGATGCCAATTCGAACCAGAGCCGGCTGTCCTTGTATGCGCCCAACGAATTTGTCGTGGATGCCATCCGCATCCGCTACCTGGCCCGCATCACCGAACTGTTGCGCCAGATTTCCGGTCAGGACGAAGCCGAGGTGGATTTGCGCGTGGGCAGCCCGGAGCCGGCGGGGGCGACATCAAGCCGCTCGACACCAACAACCAAGGCCCGCGCGGAACGCTTTGAAAGCAATCTGGAGGCGGCCTATACCTTCGAGAATTTCGTCGAGGGCAAGACCAACCAGTTGGCCCGATCCTCGGCCTGGCAGGTGGCCCAGAATCCCGGCCTGGCCTACAACCCTCTGCTGCTGTACGGCAGTACCGGTCTGGGCAAGACCCATCTGATGCATGCCGCCGGCAACCTGATGCGAACCCTGCGTCCGGATACGCGGGTGCTGTATCTGCGTTCGGAACAGTTTCTGGCCGCCATGATGAAAGCCCTGCATGAAAAGAGCATGGACCAGTTCAAGCGGCGCTTTCGCCGCGTGGACGCCCTGCTGCTGGATGATATCCAGTTCTTTGCCGGCAAGGACGCCACCCAGGAAGAGTTCTTCCACACCTTCAATGCCCTGTTCGACGGCAAGCAGCAGATGATCCTGAGCTGCGATCGCTACCCCAAGGAAGTCGACAAGCTCGAACCCCGGCTCAAGTCACGTCTGGGCTGGGGCCTGGCGATCATGATCGATCCACCCGACTTTGAGACCCGTTCCGCCATCCTGCTCAGCAAGGCCAGCGAGCGCGGTATTCCCCTGCCGGAAGAAGTGGCCTACCTGATCGCGGAAAAGATGAAATCCAACGTGCGCGATCTGGAAGGGGCCCTCAACACCCTGGCGGCTCACTCCAACTTCACCGGCCAGCCGATCACCCTGGCATTCGCCAAGGAAACCCTGCGCGACCTGCTGTATGTGCACAAGCAGGCGACCTCGATTCCCAACATCCAGAAGGTGGTAGCTGATTACTACCAGTTGCGCATTGCCGATCTGCTGTCGAAACGCCGGACCCGGGTGCTGGCGCGACCGCGACAGATGGCCATGACCCTGGCCAAGGAATTGACCAGCCACAGCCTGAGCGAAATTGGCGATGGTTTTGGCGGGCGCGATCACACCACGGTGCTGCACGCCGACCGGCAGATTCGCAAATTGCTCGATACCGATGGGCTTTTGCGCGAGGATTGGGACAAACTGATGCGCAAACTGACAGAATAAGGTGCTGGACACGATTGTGGACAAAGTCCCTGGCCGGGATGTGCACAGACTGTGGATAACTGGCAAGGTACCCAGCTTGAGGCAACTTATCCACAGATCATCCCCGGAAATACGACCTCGAAGCACACACGAAAGCCCCAAAAAACCATTTACAAATCAAAAAGATAAAAAGAAATCAACAAACCCACAGCCCCTACAACTACGCTTTTGATTTTATAAATCCAATTCAGCAGCAGGACTGATCATGCAATTTTCCATCCAACGCGAAGTGTTGCTCAAGCCGTTGCAGCAAGTCATCAATGTGGTTGAACGGCGCCAGACCATGCCGGTACTGGGCAACCTGCTGATGGTGGTGGAGGCATCCCGATTGTCCATCACCGGATCGGATTCAGAAGTTGAAATGGTGGCTCGTGTCGATCTGACCGAAGCAGCCGAAGCTGGCGAAACCACGGTTCCGGCACGCAAGTTCTTCGACATCATCAGGGCCCTGCCCGATGGTGCCACCATCCAGTTCGCCTTGTCCGGTGACCGGGTGACGCTCAAGGCCGGACGCAGTCGCTTCGTGCTGTCCACCCTGCCGGCAACGGACTTTCCCGGCTTTGATCAACTGGACGTGGAAGAACGGGTTTCCCTGCCCGAGGGCAGCCTGCGCGAATTGATTGATCGCACCGCCTTTGCCATGGCCCAGCAGGATGTGCGCTATTACCTCAATGGCCTGTTGTTCGACCTGGATGAAAACCTGCTGCGTTGTGTTGCCACCGACGGCCACCGCATGGCCCTGTGCGAGGCTGCCCTGGAACGCGAGCCCACGACTTCGCAGCGGCAATGGATCCTGCCGCGCAAGGGCGTGCTGGAGCTGCAACGCATGTTTGAAGGTGACGACCGGTTGGTGGAACTGCAGGTCGGTCGCACCCATCTGCGCGTATTCCGGGAAGATGTGACCTTCACCTCCAAGCTGATTGATGGCCGTTTCCCCGATTACACCGCTGTGATTCCGATCGGCATGGACAAGGAAGCCCGGGTTGAACGCGAGGTATTCAAGGCCGCCCTGCAGCGCGTGGCGATCTTGTCCAATGAAAAATACCGTGGCGTGCGCCTGGAGTTTTCTCCCAACCTGTTGCGCATCCAGGCCCACAATCCGGATCAGGAAGAAGCCGTCGAGGAAATCGAGGTGGACACCGTGGCCGATCAACTGGCCCTGGGCTTCAACGTGGTCTATCTGCTGGAAGCCATCAATTCCCTGGGTGAGGAAACCGTAGCCCTGCACCTGCGCGATTCCAATTCCAGCGTTTTGATCCAGGAAGGCAGCAATGCCCGCAGCCGTCACGTCGTGATGCCGATGCGCCTGTGAGTCATATCCGTGGTGAATGCCGGGATTCCGGCCCACCGCCACGAATGGCCTGGCTGCAAGACCAATGCGCATCCAGACGTTGAAAGCCGAGCAGATACGTCTGTTTGAACAAGTTGAACTGGAACCGGCAACCGGCCTCAATTGGCTGGAGGGTGCCAATGGCGCCGGCAAAAGCACCCTGCTGGAAGCCATCCATGTGTTGTCATGTGGCCGTTCCTTTCGTGGCGGCACGCATGAATCCCTGATCCGTACCGGTGCCAGTCAAATGCATGTGTTTGCCTCGGTATGGGCCGAGCAACAGCAGCGCAGCGTGCGCCTGGGGTTGGAGCGTTCTTCGCGCACATGGAGTGCGCGCCTGGATGGGGCTGCCATCGAACCTTTGAGCCGGTTGTTCCAGGAACTGGCAGTGGTCTGTTTTGCTCCAGACAGCCATGTCCTTATTTCCGGCGGCTCCGAATCCCGCCGGCGCTTCATCGACTGGGCCTTGTTCCACGTGGAACCACGTTTCATCACGCCGTGGCGACGCTATCAACGGGCCTTGAAGCAGCGCAACAGCCTGCTCAAGCAAAACCCGGTCGATGCCGTTCTAGGGCCCTGGGAACGGGAGCTGGCCGAACATGGAGTGATCGTCGATCAGTTGCGCCAAACCTGGCTGGATGCGTTTGCGCCGGATCTGAAGGTCATGACCGAACAGTTCCTGCCGGAACTGGGCGAAGTCCGGATCCGGTTTCGTCCGGGCAGCGAAGCCACGACAACGGAGGCGATGCAGGAAGTCTTGCTCCAGTCTCGTCCCAGGGAACGCAACCTCGGCTATACCCTGGTTGGTGCCCACCGCAGTGACTGGTCTTTGGGCTACGAACATCTGCCCGAGCGGGCAATGTTTTCCCGGGGGCAGGAGAAACTCACGGTTCTGGCCTGTCTGCTGGCCCAGGCTTTGCGATTTTCCGAGATGCGCGGCGAATGGCCGGTGTTATTGCTGGATGATCTGCCCTCGGAACTGGATACCCGGCATCTGGATGCCACACTCGCCTGGTTGGGCGCACAGCCGGTCCAGACGTTCATCAGCACGGCGCAAAAGGCGCGTCCCCAGGCTGAGACACGGCGGGAACAAGCCGTGTTCCACGTGGAACATGGGACCGTGGCACGACTGGTATAATCAGAAACTGGATCCCTTTTTCAGCGTGAGTTGCCGGCGTGCCGGCGGAACTCGCCTGTGGTGAATAGATGAACGACGATCATTTCAATGCAAACAACGGCTATGACTCCAGCAAGATCACGGTGCTGCGTGGATTGGAGGCCGTGCGCAAAAGACCGGGCATGTATATCGGTGATGTGCACGATGGCACCGGTTTGCACCACATGGTTTTTGAAGTGGTCGACAATGCCATCGACGAGGCCTTGGCTGGATACTGCGATGTTGTCACGGTGACCTTGCTGGCCGATGGTTCGATTTCGGTCGCCGACAATGGCCGCGGTATTCCTACCGACATCCACAAGGAAGAACACGTTTCCGCGGCCCAGGTCATCATGACCGTGCTGCATGCCGGCGGTAAATTCGACGACAACAGTTACAAGGTCTCCGGCGGTCTGCATGGCGTGGGCGTTTCCGTGGTCAATGCCTTGTCTGAGCATCTGGTCATGGACATCTGGCGCGATGGCTTCCATTGGAGCCAGGAATACGCCATGGGCGAGCCGTTGTATCCGCTGAAAAAGCTGGAACCTTCGGACTTGCATGGCACCCGGATCCGCTTCAAGCCGGCCACGGAAGTTTTCACCAATGTCGAATTCCAGTACGAGATCCTGGCCCGGCGCCTGCGCGAGCTGTCCTTCCTGAATTCGGGCGTGCGCGTGGAGCTGATCGACGAGCGCAGCGAGCCGCGCCGTGATGTCTATCAGTACGAAGGCGGCATCCGCAGCTTTGTCGAACACCTGGCCCAGCTCAAGTCGCCCCTGCATCCCAGTGTGATCGCCATCAGTGGCGAACAAAACGGCATTCTGGTCGATGTGGCCCTGCAGTGGACCGATTCCTACCAGGAAACCATGTTCTGTTTCACCAACAACATCCCGCAGAAGGATGGTGGTACCCACCTGGCCGGTTTTCGTTCGGCCCTGACCCGTACCTTGAGCCAATACATCGAGCAAAGCGGCATGGCCAGCAAGGCCAAGGTCAACCTGTCCGGTGATGACATGCGCGAGGGCATGATCGCGGTGCTTTCAGTCAAGGCGCCCGATCCCAGCTTTTCCTCCCAGACCAAGGAAA
>CAYRJS010000010.1:8760-9026 GCA_964424535.1 uncultured Aquimonas sp. | reverse complement strand
AGCATCCACAGGAAGCCCGCGCCATCACGGAAAAGGTGGTCGATGCCGCCCGTGCCCGCGAAGCCGCGCGCAAGGCCCGGGAACTGACCCGGCGCAAGGGTGCGCTGGATATCGCCGGCCTGCCAGGCAAGCTGGCCGATTGCCAGGAAAAGGACCCGGCCCAGTCGGAACTGTTCATCGTCGAGGGTGACTCCGCCGGAGGTTCGGCCAAGCAGGGCCGCAACCGCAAGAATCAGGCGGTATTGCCCTTGCGCGGCAAGATCCTC
>CAYRJS010000010.1:0-8750 GCA_964424535.1 uncultured Aquimonas sp. | reverse complement strand
GTTTGACCGCATGTTGTCCTCAGCCGAAGTTGGTACCTTGATCACCGCCCTGGGTACCGGCATTGGCAAGGACGAATACGATCCGGACAAGCTGCGTTATCACCGCATCATCATCATGACCGACGCCGACGTCGACGGCTCGCATATCCGCACCTTGCTGTTGACCTTCTTCTATCGACAGATGCCGGAATTGGTCGAACGTGGTCATGTCTATATCGGCCTGCCGCCGCTGTACAAGGTCAAACAAGGCAAGAACGAGCTGTATCTGAAGGATGATGCGGCCCTGAGCGCGTACTTGATCAGCCACGCCGTGGAAGACGCTGAATTTATCTATGATGTTGATTCCCCTGCAATTTCTCCAGTTGCTTTGGAAAGATTGATGAGCCAGTACGAGGCCGCCCTGGTGGCCATCGAGCGGCTCTCGCACCGTTTCGATCCTCTGGTGCTCAAGGCCATGCTGCATCTGCCGGCCTTGCGTGCGGATTCGTTTGCCGACATGGACGCCATGACCGCGTGGGCGCAGCGTCTGGAAGCACGTCTGGCCGAACATGGCTTGGGCAAGCCGCGCTATCGCATCCGGGCGCAGGCGGCAAGCGTGGAGCATCCGGCCGCGCTGGTGATCGAGCGCCAGCACCATGGCCTGACCGTGACCCAGACCTTGCCAGCAGGCTTGTTCGACAGTGGCGAACTGCGCCCGGTTTCCGAAGCTGCGCGGCAGTTGGCGGACCTGGTCCAGCCCGGCGCCGTGGTACGGCGGGGCAATCGCAAGCAGACGGTCGAGAATTTTGAACAAGCGCGTGATTTCTTGATGGAAGAAGCCAAGCGTGGCCGCAGCGTGCAGCGCTTCAAAGGCCTGGGTGAAATGAACCCGGAGCAATTGTGGGAAACTACCGTCAATCCCGAGACCCGGCGTTTGCTGCGGGTGCGGGTGGAAGACGCGGTGGCGGCCGATCATATCTTTTCCACCCTGATGGGGGATGTGGTGGAACCGCGTCGTGAATTCATCGAAGAAAATGCCCTGCGCGTAGCCAACCTCGACATCTGACGAAAAACCCATGAAAAAGACCCAGCTCTACGTGCTGGCGTTGGTGATCGCGATCGCAGGGATCGGCGCGATCGTCTACAAGTGGAAGGTGCTGAACTTTCCCTTGCAGCCGCAAACCGAAGTCGAAGTCTGGACGGTGCAGGCCCGAATGGAGTTTGCCCCACGCCGGGCGGCCAACAAGGTCAGCCTGATGCTGCCGGCAGCCCCGCCGGGATTTGCCCTGATCGATGAACGTTTCATCGCCCGTGGTTATTCCCTGCTGGAAGACAGTCAGGCCGATGGCCGAGAAGCCCAGTGGACCATCCGCAATGCCCGTGGCCGCCAGGTGCTGTATTACCGCACCACCGTGGTGCGCGATCCGGAAGCAGGCAAGGCCTTCAACGAGGCGCCCAAGGTCGGTACTGCTGCCGAACTGGACGAACCCTTTGCCACGGCTGCGCAAAGCCTGCTGGGCGAGGTACGCGATGGGTCGGCGGACATCATCACCTTTGCCCAGGAGCTGGTGCGCCGCTTCAACGTCGACAATCCCAGTCAGGATGTCAGTTTGCTGGCCCAGCTTTACCAGAACCCCACCGATCAGGCGCGGTTTCTGGCGCAGTTGCTGGCCATCCGGCATATCCCGGCGCGGGTGGTGCAGGGTTTTCGTCTGGGTGAAAGTCGCCGCGAAGAAGTACTGCAACCTTGGTTGCAGGTCCACAACGGGGTGCGCTGGGCCACCATCGACCCACGTACGGCGGCTGAAGGTTGGCCAGCGGATTTGTTCTTGTGGAACCGCAATGACACTCCGGTGCTGACGGTGGAAAACACCCCCAATGCGCATCTGGAGTTTACCGTCACCCGCAACCTGGCCGATGCCATGGCCGTGGCCGAGCAGCGCCTGGAAGTACGCGATGCCAATCTGGTCAATTATTCCCTGCTGAGCCTGCCCCTGCAGGCCCAGGAGGTCTATCGAATCCTGCTGATGATCCCCATCGGGGCCTTCATCATGCTGCTGCTGCGCAACCTGGTGGGCATCAAGACCTACGGCACCTTCATGCCGATCCTGATCGCCTTGGCCTTTCGCCAGACCCATCTGGTCGCAGGCCTGGCCTTGTTCACGGTGGTAATCGGGGCCGGTCTGCTGGTGCGTTTCTACATGGAACGCCTGCGCTTGCTGCTGGTTCCGCGCCTGACCGCGGTACTGATCGTGGTGGTGTTGCTGATGGCGGCCGTCTCGGTGCTGTCCAATCGCCTGGGAATCGAAGTCGGCCTGTCGGTGGCGCTGTTCCCGATGGTCATCATGACCATGACCATCGAGCGCATTTCCGTGACCTGGGATGAACGCGGTGGCGTCCAGGCCATGCGCGAGGCCGTCGGTACCCTGGCGGTTGCTTCACTGGCGCACCTGGTAATGAGCTGGGAGCCGGTGGAGCATGTCGTGTTCGTGTTCCCGGAAGTCCTGCTGGTGCTGTTTGCCATCACCTTGTTGCTGGGCCGGTATTCGGGCTATCGCCTGACCGAACTGTTCCGCTTCCGCAATCTGGCACGCGAATCCCTGCTGCCGGATTTTGCCGTCAAACCTTCCGAACCGATGCCGGAATCGCAGACCGAACCGCCGCCTGCGCAACCGGAGCCTTGACCCATGTTGAACCTGGTCAAGACCGCCCGTCGCCTGCGTCAGATTGGTCTGATGGGCATCGGCGAGCGCAATGCCTGCTACGTACTGCCTTACAACCAACGCAAGTATTACCCGCGCGTGGATGACAAGCTGATCACCAAGCAATTGGCCATGGAAGCCGGTTTGCCGGTGCCCGAGCTGTATGCCGTGGTACGTAGCGAGCACCAGATCCAGTGCTTGCACGAGTTGCTGGAAGCCCACGACCAGTTCGTGGTCAAACCGGCGCATGGTTCCGGTGGTGACGGCATTCTGGTGATTTCGGGCCGACGCGGTGACAAATACCGACGTTCCAACGGCCAGTTCATGACCCAGGCCGAATTTGCCCACCACCTGTCCAACGGTCTGGCGGGCCTGTTTTCCCTGGGTGGCCAACCCGACCATCTGCTGGTGGAATACTGCGTGCAGTTTGATCCGGTCTTCGATCAGGTCAGTTATCGGGGCGTACCCGATGTACGCATCATCGTGTTCCAGGGCTATCCGGTGATGGCCATGATCCGCCTGCCCACGCGCATGTCCGATGGCAAGGCCAACCTGCACCAGGGCGCCATCGGTGTCGGCATCGACATCCCGACCGGCAAGACCCGGCGCGGGGTCTGGGGCACCGAAGTCATTGCCGAGCACCCCGATACCGAACACAGCATTGTCGGGCTTTCCATTCCCCACTGGGATGAATTGCTGTTGATGTCGGCGCGCTGCTTTGAGCTGTCGAAACTGGGCTATATCGGCGTGGATTTCGTCCTCGATCGCAAGCTGGGGCCAATGATTCTGGAGCTCAACGCTCGCCCTGGCCTGGCCATCCAGATCGCCAACGGCAACGGCTTGAGTCATCGCCTGGCCAAGGTTGAAGCCCTGGAACGCAGTGGCGGACTGGCCACGGATCCGGTCGCACGGGTCGAGTTTGCCAAGCGCAATTTTCCAACCCTCGGTTGAGGACGGACCCGGAATCGGTATCATCGTTGGCATGATCCGTGGCCTTTGCTGCTCCTTGGCAAGGCCGGCGGAAACGATCCATCAACAAGGAGTTGCCCCATGTCCATGCGCCCGGCTTTGTGCCTGTTGCCCGTGTTCCTGCTGGCAGGTTGCGCCACCTCGCCCACCGGCCGTACCCAGCTACTGATGGTGTCCGATGGCCAGGTCAACGAAATGGGTCTGGCTGCGTTCCAGCAGATGAAGGAAACCGACAAGCTGTCCACCGATACGCGCAAGCGACGCGGGGCCGAGTGCATTGTCCAGGCCCTGGTGCAGCAGTTGCCCGAGTCCTGGGCCAAGCTCGATTGGGAGGTGGAGGTATTCGCCATTGATTCGGCCAATGCCTTTGCCTTGCCCGGGGGCAAGGTGGGCATTCATACCGGTCTGTTCCGGGTGACCGATAACCAGGACCAGATGGCCGCCGTGGTCGGGCACGAGATCGGCCACGTCATTGCCCGCCATTCCAGCGAGCGTCTGTCACAAAGCATCCTCGCCGATGCCGGTACCAATCTGGTGGGCGCTTATGTCGGGCGCAATGCCTCGCCGGACCAGGTCAAACAGGTCGTCGCCCTGCTCGGGGCCGGCACCCAGGTCGGCGTGTTGCTGCCGTATTCGCGCCTGCAGGAAAGCGAAGCTGATCGCATCGGTCAGGAACTGATGGCCAAGGCCGGTTTCGATCCGGCTGAAGCCGCCAAGCTTTGGGACAACATGATCCGTGCCAGTGCCAACAGTCCAACCCCGCCCCGTTTGCTGTCCACGCATCCGGATTCGTCTGCGCGTGCTGGCGAGTTGGCCGCCAACGCACCGCGTCTGCAAGCAACCTATCAACAGGCACGCAGTGCCGGCCATCGACCGCAATGTATGTGATCCAGTCGGCAGGTGCGAACATTCCCGCTCGCTTCCTGCAAACCAATGGTTGTGAACGCGGCCGGTTGCCGTTAGGCTTTGCCGCTCGCCCTGCACGGCCTGGCCTTACCAGCACCTTGCAGTAGCGTTTGCTCTAATTCGGAACGTCGTCGCCATGAATGCGAAAATCCTTCTGAAAATTTCCTTGCTCGTCCTGACCCTGGTGGTGTTCCTGATGGGCACCATGGATGCGGACGCGGCCCGTCGTCGTCGCGGCAATGCTGGTGCCGAACAGGCCCAGGCCCTGTTTCCCGATGCCACGCGTGCCGAGCCCAAGGTCAATCCTTCAGGACGCCTGCAACGCGATCTCAACAAGCTGATCGAAGCCAACAGCGAAGATCGGTACGAGGAAGTCGTCACCTTGGGCAGCAAGCTGGTCGAAGCCAAGAACGCCGGTGCTTACGAGCGCGCTCTGGCCTGGCAGCTGATCGGCATTGCCAAACAGCAGATGGACGATGACATGGGCGCCATTACGGCGTTCCAGAATGCCCTGGCGGCCGATGGTCTGGACAACAACGCCCATTACGGCACCATGCAGCAGATTGCCAATCTGCAGTACCAGAACGAGCAATATCAGCAGGCCGTGGCCACCATCGACCGTTTCCTGGCGGAAACCCACAAGGAAGATGCCCAGATGCTGGCCCTGAAGGGCGGCACCTTGTACCAGATGGAGCACTACGACGAAGCCGCCGAGGCCATCAAGCGCGCCATTGCCGCCAGCGACAAACCCAGTGACAACTGGTACCAGTTGTTGATGGGGTCCTACATGGGTGCTGATCGCATGGACGATGCCGCCGCACTGGGCGAGACCATGCTGGCGAAAAACCCCGATGATTCCCGCTTGATCTTCAATCTGGCCACCTTGTACGCGCAGGCCGGTCAAGAGGCCAAGGCCACCGAAGTGCTGGAATCCGCGCGGGCGCGCAACATGCTTGACGAACGCGGTTACCGCCAGCTCTATGCCTTGTATTCGAACATGGACGGCAAGGAGCAGAAAGTGGTCGAAGTGGTCAAGGACGGTCTTGACCAGGGCATTCTGCAACCCAGCACCGAGGTCTACACCATTCTCGGTCAGTCCTACTATTTCTCCAATCAACCCGATGCGGCCATTGCGGCCTACAAGCAAGGCCTGCAGTACGCCCAGGATGGTGAAGCTGCACTCAATCTGGCTCGCATCCTCAGCGCCGAACAACACTATGCCGATTCTCGCACCTACGCCCGTCAAGCCATCGACAAGGGTGTGCGCCGGCCGGGCGAAGCCTGGGTGGTGATCGGACGCGCCGAATTTGGCCTGGGCAACAAGGCCGGCCTGGTTTCCGCCTACCGCGAAGCGGCGAAATTTCCCGAAACCCGGGAAGTCGCCGAAGAGTGGTTGCGCAAGAACGCCTCACGATGACCGTAGGCACAGGTCCCTGACTTGGTATAAGCTTAACCATCCTTGTCCATTGACTGCCCACAGGTACACGACGGGCAGGCACAGGACGATTGACAGACCCCCGGATATTTCCAACCCCGCATGACGCAATACCATTCCAAATACGGTTTTGAAGACGAGTCAGCTGCCAAGTTCAGCTGGGCGCGGGTCGCGGGGTTTTCGTTCGCGATCGCGTTGCATGTGTCGGCTTTCATGCTGATGCTCACCCCGGCGGCACCACCGGCAGCCGGTGACGATATCCAGGATATCGTCGAGGTGACTTTCATCGAGCCACCGCCACCGCCGCCACCGCCGCCACCGCCGCCACCGGAACCCCCGAAGCGGCCACCGCCCAAGATCATCGAGCGGGCAACCCCGCCACCGCCAGCCCCGGCTGCACAACCACCGGTGGTGCTGGACGATCCGACGCCGATGTCGATCCCGGCGCCGCCGCCGGCCCCACCGGCCCCGCCGGCACCGGTGGCCAACTACGGCGCCAGTGAAGACACCAGCTACCGTCGCTACAAGCCGCCGCGGTATCCACCGCAGGCTGTGCGTATGCGCCAGGAAGGTGAAGTCATTCTGCGTGTGCTGGTCGATACCGACGGCAGCCCGGTGAATATCGAAATCGAAAAAACCAGCCGTTCACGTTTGCTCGATCGAGCCGCGATCGATGCAGTACGCAACTGGAAGTTCAATCCGGGCATGCGTGACGGCAAGGCCATTCAAAGCTGGGTACTCGTGCCCATTTCCTTCAAGCTCAGTGATCTCTAAGAAAAGGGACAGGCGTTATGCTACAAGATGCAGCTTCCACACCGATGGCCGACCCGGCCGCTATCGATCCCGCCGCCCCCGGCTTTGCTGGCGCGTCTGATGCCGATGCGTTGTCGCAGATGGGTTTTTCGCATCTCTTCCATGAGATGACGGTCAACCCTGGCGAATTTGCCGTGTCCTGGATCGTGTTGATCTCGTTGGCGGCGATGTCCGTGGGATCCTGGTACTACACCATCGTCAACTTCCTCAAGAACAGCATCATCCGGGCACGTGGCGAACGCGTGATCCGTCTGTTCTGGGATACCCCGAATCCGACCGAGGCCATCCGTCTGATGGAAGAACAGCCCAAGAAGGAGCCGTTCTCCAAGATCGCCCTGGAAGCCGCCCAGGCTGCCTTGCATCATCAGCGCAGCGAAGGCAGCCGTCTGGCCGAATCGCTCAACCGTTCGGAATTCATCGATCGCGCCCTGCGTCAGGTCGTCAGCCATGAAAGCTCCAAGCTGGAAAATGGTCTGACCTGGTTGGCTACCTCCGGTTCGACGGCACCGTTCGTCGGTCTGCTCGGTACCGTGTGGGGCATTTACGGCGCCTTGATCCGTATCGGCGCATCCGGTCAGGCCTCGATTGACGCGGTCGCCGGCCCGGTGGGTGAGGCCCTGATCATGACGGCACTGGGTTTGTTCGTGGCTATCCCGGCCGTGATCGCCTTCAACGGCTTCGTGCGCTCCAACAGCCAGACCAACGCCCGCTTCGACACCTTTGCCCACGACCTGCACGATTTCTTTGCCACCGGCTCGCGCATTGGTGGGGAAGTGGCTCCGGTTGCCAAGAAGTAAGTTGGCAAGCAGACCAACGACGGAGTTTCGACGATGGGAATGAGCAGCAGCAATAGTGGTCCAGTCACCAGTTCCACCATGGTGGACATCAACGTCACGCCCCTGGTGGACGTGATGCTGGTACTGCTGATCATCTTCATGATCACGGCCCCGTTGATGGCGCACAAGGTGCAGGTCAAGTTGCCCGAAGCCAATCTGGACGTGAAACCGGACGAAGCCATGCGCCCGATCACCTTGGCGATCAAGGAATCGGGCGAGATCTACTGGAACGACGATCCGATCACCAGCCAGATGCTCGAGTCCCAACTGGCGCTGGAGGCCCAGAAAAAGCCCCAGCCCCAGATCGATATCCGGGCCGACAAGACCACGCGTTACCGCATCGTCCAGGAAGTGGTGAAGACGGCCAAGAGCGTGGGTATCGCCAAGGTCGGATTCGTTGCCACCAAGGAACACTAGGCCGAGCGCCCGGACCAGGAAGGAAGACCATGTCATCTAAGTCCATGGTATACATGAATGTCACGCCGTTGATCGACGTGATGCTGGTGCTGTTGATCATCTTCATGGTCACCGCACCGATGATGTCCTACGAAATCCAGATTGACCTGCCCCAGCATTCGAACAAGAAGGTCGAACCCGAGCAGGAACCGCCGACACCGATCCGTCTGCGTATCGATGAAAACGGGGAGTTGTTCTGGGACAACAATCCCTTGCCCAAGGTCGCCTTGCAGCCGTCCTTGATGGTCGAATCCTCGCGCGACCCGCAACCTCTCCTGGAGCTGGAAACCAGCCCGGAAGTGCGCTACGAGGTGCTGGCCGAGGTGCTGGCCACGGCCAAGAATGCCGGCATGATCAAGATCGGCTTCGTGGAAACCATGTAAACCAAAAAAATGCCCTGCAATACCGACAACGCCGCCTTCGGGCGGCGTTGTGTTATCTGGTCGATGGTCAGTTGGTCACAGCTTGCAGATACGCCCGCACCGTCGCCGCAAGGCCGCGATACAGGGCATCATCGATCAAGGCATGGCCGATCGAGACTTCAGCTACCTGCGGCAGTTCCGCCAGGAAAGGCCCAAGGTTGTCCAGATCCAGGTCATGTCCGGCATTGACGCCCAATCCGGCCGCCAGGGCCGCATCATGGGTCAGGCGACA